>JAWOGT010000239.1:0-5049 GCA_046496585.1 Halopseudomonas sp. | reverse complement strand
CAGATCCAGGGATCAAGCAACATGGTTAAGCCTTATTCGGAGAGTGATCATGGTGTGGCCTTGTGGGCTGGGCTTAGTCTCGGCCATTTGGGTGGCTCCGTGCATTGCTGGTCGAGATGGAACTCGACCCTCCAGAGGTCCGGGGTGTTGAGTTGCGGCATGCTGTTAGCGTAACTCGCCGGCGAAGCGTTTGCGTACCTGGCGCAGGTACAGCGCCGGGGCTATGCGCCAGAGCAGGCTGCCGAAACGGGAGACTGGCTCTGGCAGTATCCAGCGTTTGCGCTGCTCAAGGCTGGTGTCGATCAGTGCAGCCATCCACTCGGGACTGCGCATGCTGCCGACCATGGAGCGGGGGTGTTTGGCGATGCTGCCATCCTTGCCGAGTGCGTGGTTTTCGATCGGGGTGTCGAGAAAGCTGGGGTAGGCCATGAGGATATGAATGCCGTCGGCTTCCAGTTCCAGGCGCAGCACCTCGAAGAACTGCGTCAGCGCGCCCTTGGCGGCGCAATAGGCGGCGCGGCCTGGGACCGGCATCCAGCCGGCCATCGAGCCGATGCAGACGATGCTGCCGGCGGACTCGCGCAGCAGTGGCAGTGCCGCCATGGTCAGTTCCACCGGGCCCTGCCAGTCGACGGCCATGACCTTGCGAAATACCGCCGGGTTGGTCTGGTGCGCGGGAGAGCGGTGAGTAATACCGGCATTGTTGACCAGCAGATCCAGGCGGCCGAAGCGGTGCTGCACCTCGTCGATCAGATAGCTGATGTCGGAAGCCTGGGTAATGTCCATGGTGACGGTCAGTACCCGCTCGGCATCACCCAGCTCCTCTGCGCGGGCGGCCAGGCCTGCTTCATCGATGTCGGCCAGGACCAGGCTGTGACCGGCAGCGAACCAGTGGCGCGCCATCGCCCAGCCGAGGCCGGAGGCCGCGCCAGTAATAAGTGTTACGTGCATGGAGTTACCCTTTTTTATTATTCGTTTCCGGCGCTGTTTCAGCGCTTCAAGCCGTTCGCTTCGATAAAATATTCGAAGGTCTCGGCGGAGGTCTTGGCCAACGGATAGCCGAACTCTTCCTTCAGCCGGCGGTTGCTCAGCACGGGCCGATAGCGCAGGAAGTTGACCTGCGACGGGCTGGTCGGCTTGCCGCGCCATTGGGCGATCTGCAGGCCGGTCTTGACCAGCCACACTGGCAGCCGCAACAGCGGCTTGTTCAGCCGCTGGGCAATCTCGGCCATGGTCAGTGCGCCGTCGCCGGCCATATTGTAAATGCCACACTTGTCTTCGCGCAGCCCCATATCCATCGCGCCGATCACGTCCTCGTCCCAGATGAAGACGAAGGGCGAGTCGCTGCCCTTGAGCGCCAGAATGCGCGGCGCCATAAACAGCTCGGTGATCTGGTTGCGGGTGTCCTTGCCCAGCACCGTGCCGGGGCGAAAGATCAGTTGCTGCAGTTGTGGATGCTGCTGGCGGTAGTCGGCCAGCAGTTCTTCGATCTGCCGTTTGTGATCGGAGTAGGCGAATTCCGGGTTGCCGCGCAGGGCGTCCAGTTCGTCGATCCAGGCCGGGTTGTCGGCGTAGTAGCCGTAAGCGGCGCCGGAGCTGGTTACGGTCAGGTGCTTAACCCCGGCCTGGATGCAGCATGCCAGCACATTGCGCGTGCCGTTGACGTCGATGTCGAAATCCCGCGCGCGGTCCTTCGACGCCTGAAGAATCGAGGCCAGATGCACCACGTGGCTAATACCCTGCTCCTTCAGCAAATCGGCCAGCCCGGGGTCGCGCACATCCAGCACCTGTACCGGGAAGGCCAGGTCGTCGCGGCTGCGGATGTCGGTACCGATCACCGGGTAATGGGCGGCCAGGCGATTCCCCAACTGATGGCCAATGTAGCCGGCGGCGCCGGTGATCAGAATGCGTTTAGTCATGTGCGGTGCGCGCCCATATATGTGAAAGAGTCAGGCCGGAAACCAGGTGCCAGACGCCCCAGAAGGCGGTGATCAGCATCATGCCGCCGGCCTCCGGGAAGAAGGTGAAGAGGATCACCAGGCCCAGGCCGGAGTTCTGGATGCCCACTTCCATGGTCACCGCGCGGCGATCGGCGACCGGCAGGTTGAGCAGCAGGCCCATGCCGTAACCCAGCGACAGCGCCAGCAGGTTGTGCACGACCACCAGCCAGAAAAAGCTGTGAAACCGCTCGATAAACAGGCCGAAATTGTTGAAAAAGGCGATACCGACAAAGCCCAGAAATACCAACAGCGAGGCGATGCGCAGCGGCTTTTCACTGCGTGCGACCAGGCCCGGCAGCTTGCGCCCGGTGGTCATGCCGAGCACCAGCGGCAGCGCCAGCACCAGCAACACCAGCAGCAGAATGCCGCCCGGCTCCAGGGTGATCTGCGTCAGATATTCTCGGGTATGCGGATTCAGCCAGCCGTAAAAGGCGAAGTTCAGCGGCGTCAGCACGGTAGCCGCGAGGCTGGATACCGCCGTCATGCTCACCGAGACGGCGACATTGCCCTTGGCCAGCCAGGTCATGATGTTGGAGAAACTGCCGCCCGGGCAGGACGCGACCAGAATCATGCCCAGCGCCAGTTCGGCATCGATCTTCAGCGCCCAGGTAAACAGACAGGTGGCCAGCGGTAGCAGCAGAAACTGCGCGACCAGCCCGGCCAGTGGCGCAAGGGGCGCCAGGGCGATACGTTTGAAATCTTCCAGGCGCAGGCTCAGCGACACGCCGAACATCATGCAGGCCATGATGACGTTCAGCAGAATCAGACTGGCCGGGTCGAACTGGATCGGCAGCGCGCCACTCATGCCTTGGCTGCTTGCGCGGCGGGTGAAGCCGGGGGCGGGCTGTCCAGCTCGTCGATATGGGTTTTTAGCGCTTGCAGGTAGGCTTCCTTGTTGACGTAATAGGCCATGCGCGCGAGCTTGATGTACGCGTAGCCGCCATCCAGATTGAGTCCTGCGCGCGCCTGCTTGACCTGCTTGAAGGCGTTCGCCGCGGCGCTGCCCCGCTGTTGTTCGCGGATGAACAGCGCGACCAGCCGGGCCTGCTGATTGCGGCCTTCCCAGCCCAGGCCGGCGGCTTCGATCATGCCCATCATGAACAGGTTGTCGTACTGCGGATGGAACGCGTTCATGTACAGCTGCGGCGCGTCATGTTCGGCGGGCCAGTTCAGATGCGCACGGTCGATAAAGGGATAGTCGAGCAGGTAGCCGGTGGCCATCAGGATCAGGTCGTAGTCGGCGCTTTCGCCGTCGCTGAAGGTCACGGTGTGGCCGTCGATCGCGCGGATATCGCGGCGCGGCTTGATATCGCCATGGCCCAGGTGGTGCAGCACCAGCGAATTGACCACCGGGTGCGATTCGTACATGCGGTAGTCGGGGTCCGGCAGGCCGTAGTCCGAGGGTTTGCCGATGACCAGGCGAATCATCGCGGCATCCAGGCGCTGTTTCAGCGGGCGCGGCAGCTTGAGTTTGCCGCCCAGGGTGTCAATCGGCCGGCCCTTGAGGAACTTGGGCAGGAAGTAATAGCCGCGGCGCAGGCTGATATCCACCGAGGCGGCGTGGTGCACCGCATCCACGGCAATGTCGGCACCGGAATTGCCGCAACCGACGATCAACACGCGCTTGCCGGTAAATACCGCCGGGCTGCGATACGCGGACGAGTGCATCAGTTCGCCGGCAAACTCGCTGGGCAGCGCGGGCATGTTCGGTGTGTGCAGGGTGCCATTGGCGATCAGCACGCCGGCGAACAGCCGTGATTGCTGCTCGCCGTGGCACTCACTGACCAGTCGCCAGCCGCCACCTTCGGGCTCCATGCGGATCACCCGGGTGGAAAACTCATAGTGGGTCTTGAGCTGGAAGTGCTCGGCAAAATCACGAAAGTAACGGCGCAATTCAGTGTGGTGCGGGTAGAAGGCCACCGAGTCGCGCATCGGGAATTCGCTGAACTCGGTCATGCGCTTGGAGGAGATCAGGTGCGCGGTGTCGTACATGGTGCTGTGCGGGTTGTCGATATCCCACAGCCCGCCGACGTCGTCGTGCAATTCGAAACCGGTAAAGGCAATGCCCTGCTTCTGCAGATTGCGGGCGGCGGCCAGGCCCATCGGGCCAGCTCCAATGACGGCGTACATGGGTGCTTCCTCTTGTTGTTCTTGTTGTTATGGCTTTGGCGCGCTTGGGAAATGCTGATTGGAGGACTCGCGTGGTGGCGCTATTGCCCACCCGCTGTTCCAGACGCGCTACAAGTACATCCCTGTTCGCTCGGCGATGACCATCCCTGGTCATCGACGGTCTGAAACAGCGGATGGGCAACAGCGCTTATCTAGCTCCGTGCGAATCAGCATTTCCCTCTTCATGAGCCTGGTGCAATCAATCAACGTTTCCAGCAACTTTTCGCAAGGTTATGATCCCCAGTCTAGTCGAACGCCTGCCGGCGGTATCGCACCAAACGGGACAAAGGACCAGCAATTCAGGCCATGACGGATTCCGCTGCACAGAGTGTCACCCCGCGTTACGCTCAGGCCATAGTGCAGGCCGCCGAGCGCCTGGGTCTGGCCTTGCCTGCCGAACTGATCGAGCGCCTGCGGCATGCCGAGCGCGTGCCGCTGGGCTGGCAGGATGAGTTGTGGGAGGCCTTTTGCGCGGCCAGCGGCGACCCGCTAGCCGGGCTGCGCCTGGGTTTGGAAATTCAGGTCGGGCATCTGGACAGCGTTGGCATGCTGCTGGTGACCTGCGAGACCCTCGGCGAGGCGCTGGAAGAGCTGGTCGAATACGCTCCGGTGATTGGTGACGGTGGCGAATTTCAGCTGCATCGCCAGGCTGACCAGGTGACTATCGACTACCAGCCGCACCTGTCGGTGCGTCAGGCCGAGCGGGTCGAGGCGGTGCTGGCGAGCATGCTCAAGCTGACGCGCTGGGCCACCGGCGGGCGCTTTCAGCCGAGCGGGATCTGGTTTGCGCACGCCCCCTTGGCGCCGCTGGCAGAGTATCGGCACTTGCTCGATTGCCCGCTGTATTTCAATGCGCCGTGCAACCATCTGGGCTTTCCCG
>JAWOGT010000221.1:0-7732 GCA_046496585.1 Halopseudomonas sp. | reverse complement strand
CGGAAGATTTCAGCCGGGCCAGGCGCTTTCTGGCCGAGGTGGATTCGAGCTCGGTGATGATCAATGCCTCAACGCGTTTTGCCGATGGCTTCGAGTACGGGCTGGGCGCAGAGATCGGTATCTCTACCGACAAGATCCATGCCCGTGGTCCGGTGGGACTCGAGGGTCTGACCAGCGAGAAATACGTGGTCTTTGGCGATGGGCATATTCGCCAGTGACGCGACAATGATCCGCCGTATTGGTTTGCTGGGTGGCACCTTTGACCCGGTCCATTTCGGGCATCTGCGCAGTGCGCTGGAAGTGCGCGACTGCCTGGGGCTGGATGAATTACGGCTGATCCCCAGTGCCCGGCCACCGCATCGCGAGCAACCCGGCGCTAGCGCAGAGCAGCGCCTGGCCATGGTGCGTTTGGCGGTCGGTGAGCGCAGCGGTCTGCTGGTGGATGATCGCGAATTGCAGCGTGCCAAGCCGTCCTACACGGTGGAGACCCTTGAATCATTGCGCGGCGAGCTGGGGAATACTGTTACCCTGTTCATGATTCTCGGCTGGGACGCGTTTTGCGGCTTGCCGGGATGGCACCGTTGGGAAGAGTTGCTGCAGTTGGCCAACCTGGTGGTATTGCAGCGGCCGGAACAGGACCAGGACGTGCCAGAGGTGCTCAAGGATCTGCTCGCCGCGCGTAGTATCAGTGATCCGCGCCAGGCGAATGCCGAGCACGGGCAGATTCTGTGCCTGTCGCAGACGCCGCTGGCGATCTCGGCGACGCACATAAGGACCCTGGTAGCGGGCGGTCAATCGCCGCGCTTTTTGCTGCCAGATGCGGTACTTGACTATATTGAAACCCATGGGCTGTATCGGCCCTGATACCGAAGGATCTGAATCCGATTATGCAGATTGATGAATTGATCAAACTGGTTGAAGGTGCACTGGAAGAGTTGAAGGCCAAAGACGTCTTGTGCATCGACGTCCATGAGTTGACCAGCGTTACCGATTACATGGTGATTGCCAGTGGTACCTCCTCAAGGCATGTCAGCTCGTTGAGCGAGAACGTGGTCGAGAAGGCCAAGGCAGCAGGTTGCCAGCCGCTGGGTGTCGAGGGCAAGGAATCGGGGGAATGGGTGCTGGTGGATCTGGGCGACATTGTCGTGCATGTCATGCAGCCGGCCACCCGGCAGTTCTACGATCTTGAGCGCTTGTGGCAAAGCGCCGAGTCGCGGCGCGCCCAGCAGCAAATCCCCAACGAGTAATCGTTGTGCGCATCCGGTTGATCAGCGTGGCATCACGTATGCCGCGCTGGGTAGAGGAAGGCTATCAGGAATATGCCAAGCGCATGCCGTCTGACCTGCCGCTGGAACTGGTGGATATTCCACTGGCCACGCGCGGCAAAAATGCCGACGTGGCCCGCCTGATGCGCAGGGAAGGCGAGCACATGCTGGCGGCTACCCAGCCCGGTGAACGCATTGTGACGCTGGAGGTCAATGGCCGTAACTGGTCGACCGAGGAGTTGGCCGGGCAGTTGGAGGCCTGGCGACTCGACGCGCGCAATGTCAATCTGATGGTCGGTGGCCCGGAGGGCCTGGCCGAACAGGTCAGTGCCCGCAGCGACCAGCGCTGGTCACTCTCTGCACTCACGCTGCCGCATCCGCTGGTAAGAATACTGCTGGCTGAACAGCTGTATAGAGCCTGGACTATTCTCAACCGTCACCCCTACCACAAGTGATTCATGGCCAGACCGATCCATCTTAAAGATCACTCCAACGATGCGCGCATCGTACAGGGCCGTGTGGTGCTGGCGGCGGTGATTGTGCTGGGTCTGGTAGCGGTTCTGGTCGCTCGCCTGTACTACTTGCAGGTTATCCAGTACCAGCACCATACGACGCTGTCGGAAAACAACCGTGTGCACGTGCAGCCGGTACCGCCAAGCCGTGGGCGCATTTATGACCGCAACGGCGTGGTGCTGGCGGAAAATCGACCGAGCTTCAGCTTGAGCATTACCCGCGAGCGAGTGCCGGATGTGCAAGAGCATTTCACCTTGCTCAGAGTGCTGCTGGACCTGTCCGCCGAGGACGTCGAATTGGCCGAGCGCCGGTTGACCCAGGCACGCCGCCCCTTTGAAGCCGTGCCGGTGATGTTTGGCCTCACCGAGGAACAGATTGCCCAGGTGGCGATTAACCAGTACCGTCTGCCGGGGGTAGAAGTGCAGGCCAGTTTTGTCCGGCATTATCCGCTGGATGAACATTTTGCCCACGCGGTCGGCTATGTGGGCCGCATCAACGAGCAGGAAATGGGCCGTATCGACCAGGTTGCCTATGCCGGCACCCACTACATCGGCAAGACCGGCATCGAGCGCTTCTACGAGGACCTGCTGCACGGCACCGTCGGTTATGAAGAAGTTGAAACCAATGCCCGTGGCCGGGTACTGCGCGTGCTCAAACGGGTTGATCCGCTGCCGGGCAAGGATCTGACCCTGCACCTGGACAGCCGCTTGCAGGCCGTAGCCGAACAAGCGCTGGGTAATCGCCGCGGGGCCATCATAGCCATTGAACCCGAAACCGGCGGCGTGCTGGCCTTTGTCAGCCAGCCAGGCTTTGATCCCAACCTGTTTGTCACCGGCATCAGTCACACCGACTACGGCGCCTTGCGCGACTCACTTGATCAGCCACTCTTCAATCGCGTGTTGCGCGGACTCTATCCGCCGGGTTCGACCATCAAGCAGATGGTGGCGCTGGCGGGGCTCGACAGCGGTGTCACCACGCGTACCAGCCGGGTCTATGATCCGGGCTTCTATCAGTTGCCCAATCACAGCCATCGGTACCGCAACTGGAACCGCCAGGGCGACGGCTGGGTGGATATGCGCCTGGCCATTGCGCGTTCCAACGATACCTATTTCTACGATCTGGCGCACAAGTTGGGCATTGATCGGATGCACGAGTTCATGAGCCGCTTTGGTCTGGGTACGCGGGTATCCCTGGACCTGTTCGAGGAATCAGCGGGGTTGATGCCGTCTCGCGAATGGAAGCGCAGCGCGCGGCGTCAGCCGTGGTATCCCGGGGAAACATTGATTACCGGTATTGGCCAGGGTTACATGCTGACCTCGCCGCTGCAGCTGGCGCAGTCGATTGCCCTGGTGGCCAACCGCGGCGTGTGGAAGCGTCCGCGCCTGCTGCTGCACTCCGAAGGCACGCCGCCAGAAGAAGTCGATACGCCAGACGACATCAAGCTGAAGAACGATGACGACTGGGATTTCATTACCGCCGCGCTGGAAGACGTGATGCACGGTGCGCGCGGGACCTCGCGCGCGGCGGCGCTGAATGCGCCCTACCGCATGGCCGGTAAAACCGGTACGGCACAGGTGGTCGCTATTGCCCAGGGGGCAAGATACGATTCGGCAGCCTTGCGCGAACGGCATCGCGACCATGCCCTGTTTGTCGGTTTTGCCCCGGTCGAGAATCCGCGTATTGCCGTGGCCGTGATGGTTGAAAATGGGGAGTCCGGTGGCCGGGTAGCGGCGCCGGTCGCCCGCGCGCTATTCGATGCCTGGTTGCTGCCAGACCCCGATCCGAAAAGCTTCGCTGCCGAGGTCCAACCGTGAAGAGTCTGATTGCAGCGGTCACCGGATCCCGGCCTGGCAGCCGCCCCGCATTGGGGCGGCGCGAGCCCATCTGGCAGCGTATCCATGTCGATCCCTGGCTGCTGTTGCTGGTACTGGTGTTGGCCACGGTGGCCGGTTTTGTCCTGTATTCCGCCAGCGGCATGGATATGGCGCTGCTCTATCGTCAGGCCGCTGCCTACTGTGTCGGGCTGGCGGTGATGTTGCTCATCGCTCAGTTTCAGCCACGCTTTATGGAGCGCTGGGTGCCCGTTGCCTACATCGGCTGCCTGCTGTTGCTGCTGGCGGTGGAGTTCGTCGGGGTACAAGCCAAGGGTGCGCAGCGCTGGTTGAGTATCCCCGGGGTGATGCGCTTTCAGCCGTCCGAACTGGTCAAGCTGGTGATGCCGATGGTGGTGGCCTGGTATCTGGCCCGCCATGCTTTGCCGCCGACCTTGAAGTCGATCTGCATTACGCTGCTGATCATCCTGCTACCGGTGGTGCTGATTCTCAAGCAGCCGGATCTGGGCACCTCGCTGTTGGTCGCCATGGCCGGTCTGTTTGCGTTGCTGATGGCCGGCTTGCGCTGGCGCTATATCATCGGCGCGCTGGTGCTGTTGGCACCGGCGGCCACTGCCATGTGGTTCTTCGTCTTGCACGAATATCAGAAACGCCGGGTGCTGACCTTCCTCAACCCGGAGAGTGATCCGCTGGGTGCAGGCTGGAATATTATTCAGTCCAAGGCGGCTATCGGTTCGGGCGGCGTATTTGGCAAGGGCTGGTTGCAGGGCACGCAGTCGCATCTGGATTTTTTGCCGGAAGGGCATACCGATTTCATTATCGCAGTGCTGGCCGAGGAGTTTGGCCTGGTGGGTGTGTGTCTGCTACTGGTGGTGTATCTGTTGATTATTGCCAGGGGCTTCTACATTACCCTGCAGGCTCAGGATACCTTCAGTAAACTGCTCGCAGGCAGCATCACGCTGACCTTCTTTATTTACGTCATGGTCAATATCGGGATGGTCAGCGGGCTATTGCCGGTGGTCGGTGTGCCGCTGCCACTGATCAGCTATGGTGGCACGTCGCTGGTCACGCTGCTGTCCGCTTTTGGTATTCTCATGTCCATTCATACCCATCGCAAGTGGATGGTTCAGCGCTAATGGGTCAGAATTGCCACAGCCTCCACTCAATCGACAAGAATAAAGGAAACATGATGCTGTCAGACTTTTGCTGCCGTGTGCGAAGGGCCGTACTGCTGGTTGCCTTCACTGGTTTTGCGCCTGTTGTCGCTGCGGCAAACTACACGATGGAACACCCGGCAGTCGCGCCCTTTATTGCCGAAATGCAGGCTGAGCATGGGTTTCCCGCCGCCTTTGTGGAAAACCTGCTCGCCGATGCCGAGCGCAAGGAGGCGATTCTCAAGGCCATTTCCACTCCGGCGGAGCGGGTCAGGCCGTGGCACGAATACCGGGCGATCTTCATTACTGATCAACGGGTGGAGCGCGGCGTTACTTTTGCCGAGCAATACGCCGAGGCGCTGGGCCGGGCCGAAGAACACTATGGCGTAGAAGCGGACGTTATTGTGGCGATTATCGGCGTCGAAACCTTTTATGGTGGCAACAAGGGCAGCCATCGTGTGATCGATGCGCTAACCACTCTGGGCTTCGATTATCCGCCCAGAGCAGAGTTTTTCCGCCGGCAGCTCAAGTCCTTTCTGGTGGTGGCCCGCGAGCAGCGGATGAACCCGCTGGAACTGACCGGTTCCTATGCGGGCGCCATGGGCTATCCGCAGTTTATCCCGAGCAGTTACCAGGCCTTTGCCGTCGATTTCGATGAGGATGGCCAGACCGATATCTGGAATAATCCGGTTGATGCGATCGGCAGCGTGGCGAACTATTTTCGCGAGCATGGCTGGCAGCATGGCGCTGGCGTGGCCGTTGCGGCGACGGTGTCGGGGGACAAGGCTGCCGAAGGCTTGACCCTGCCGATGGAAAAGGGTCTGAATGCCCGAATCGGCGTCGCCCAATTGCGCGAGCTGGGCTGGCAGCCGCAGGTCGAGCTGGATGATGCCGAACAGGTCATGGCGTTCGAATTTGATGCTGGCGACAGCACCCAGCATTGGATAGGGCAAAATAATCTCTACGCCATTACCCGCTACAATCACAGTGTGATGTACGCCATGGTGGTCCACCAGCTGGCTGATCTGATTCGCGAGGCTCGGCAGAATGACAGGTAAGTTTGCGGCTGTTCATTTATGGGTGTGCGTTGCCGCCATCGCGTTGCTCGCCGGATGTTCATCCACGGCGCATACAAGTCGCGATGGCGCGCCGGCGTATATGCAGGATGTGTCGACTATCCCGGATGCCGTGCCCAGGCCCCACAACGGGCCTTACAAGGCCACGCCCTATACCGTATTGGGCAAAAGCTATCAGCCGATGCAGGATGGGCGGCGCTACCGGGAAGAGGGCGAGGCCTCGTGGTACGGCACCAAGTTTCATGGCCAGGCGACTGCCAATGGCGAAGAATACGACCTGTACGGCATGACCGCCGCGCACAAGACACTGCCCTTGCCAACCTATGTGCAGGTGACCAACCTGGACAACCAGCGCAAGATCATTGTGCGGGTCAATGACCGGGGGCCGTTCTATTCCTCACGCATCATCGATTTGTCCTATGCCGGTGCGAAAAAGCTCGGGTTTGCCGAGCGCGGCGTGGCCCGGGTTCTGGTCGAGGGCATAGATCCGCTGGCCTGGCAGCAGCAGAATGACCCTGCCTATCTGGTCAGCGCCCGTTCCCGATCGGAGGCGCCCAGCGCCGCCAGGGCTATTCCTCTGGTTACGCCGGTGTTCAAGCCTGCTCCTGTGCCTGCTCCCGCGGCAGCGCCTAGCAGCCCAGCCGGCCAGGGCAGATACTATTTGCAGGTAGGCGCTTTCTCAACGGATCTGGCCGCCGAGCAGTTACGCCAGCGCCTGCAGAATACCCTGGCGGCTGCAGTCATAGTGACGCCGGTGCAGCACCCTGCGGGGACCCTGCACCGAGTGCGGGTCGGCCCGCTCGCCAGTCAGGATGAAGCCCGTCGTCTGATCGAACAATTACGCCTGGCCAACCTGGGTGATGCCACCCTGGTCAGCGCAAACTGACCTTCAACTAACCCTCTACTTCTTTACAGTGAGCCACATGTTTAAAAAAATACTGCTGAATCTGCTGGTGTCCGGCTCCATCGTCATGACTGCTGTAGCGCATGCACAGACGCCCACGCCCACGCCGAACGTGCCCAGTGTGGCGGCGCCTATCGTGCCCAGTGCCCCACAGTTGGCGGCGTCCAGCTATATTCTGCTGGATGCCAACAGCGGTGAGGTGCTGATTGAGCACAACGCCGATGAGTCGCTACCCCCGGCCAGCCTGACCAAGATGATGACCAGCTATATCGCCAGTCTGGAAATACTGCGCGGGCAGATCAAGGAAGAGGATCTGGTGCTGGTCAGCGAGAAGGCCTGGCGCAAGGGTGGCTCGAAGATGTTTATCGAGGTGGGTAACCAGGTCAAGGTGATCGATCTGTTACGCGGGATCATCATCCAGTCCGGCAATGACGCCAGTATTGCCATGGCCGAGCATATTGCCGGCAGCGAAGAGGCCTTTGCCGACCTGATGAATAGCCATGCCACGCGTCTGGGCATGAACAGCAGCCACTTCGAAAACTCCACTGGCTGGCCCGCTGAGGGGCATTTGTCCAGCGCCCGGGATATGGCGATCATGGCCAAGGCGATCATTCGCGATGATCCTGAGCACTACAAAATCTACAAGGAAAAGGAATTTTTCTGGAATGGCATCCGCCAGCCCAATCGTAATCTGATGCTCTGGCGCGACAGCACAGTAGATGGCCTTAAAACCGGGCATACCGAAGAGGCAGGATATTGCATGGTCACCTCCGCCGAGCGCGATGGCATGCGCTTGATTGCGGTGGTGATGGGGACTACCAGCGAGCAGGCTCGCGCTGCTGAAACACAGAAGATGTTGACCTGGGGCTTTCGTTTCTTCGAGACCAAATCCTTCTACGAGCCTGGCCAGGTATTGTCGACCTCGCGGGTCTGGGCCGGCGTCAGTGATCAGGTGCAAGTCGGTCTTGCTGAAGGTCTGACGTTGACC
>JAWOGT010000143.1:0-5778 GCA_046496585.1 Halopseudomonas sp. | reverse complement strand
TTCAAGGGTCTCCACCGTGTAGGACGGCTTGGCACGCTGCAATTCGCGATCATCCACCAGCAGACCGCTGCGCTCACCGACCGCCAGACGCACCATGGCCAGGCGCTGCTCTGCGCTAGCGCCGGGTTGCTCGCGATGCGGTGGCCGGGCACTGGGGATCAGCCGTAATTCATCCAGCCCCAGGCAGTCCCGTACTTCCAGCGCACTGCGCAGATGCCCGAAATGGACCGGGTCAAAGGTGCCACCCAGCAAACCAATACGGCGGATCATTGTCGCGTCACTGGCGAATATGCCCATCGCCAAAGACCACGTATTTCTCGCTGGTCAGACCCTCGAGCCCCACCGGGCCGCGGGCATGGATCTTGTCGGTAGAAATACCGATCTCTGCGCCCAGCCCGTACTCGAAGCCATCGGCAAACCGCGTTGAGGCATTGATCATCACCGAGCTCGAATCCACCTCGGCCAGAAAGCGCCTGGCCCGGCTGAAATCTTCCGACACCATGGCATCGGTATGCTGGGAGCTGAAGGTGTTGATGTGCTCGATGGCCGCATCCATATCGCTGACCACCCGGATCGCCAGAATCGGCGCCAGATATTCAGTGCTCCAATCCTGCTCGGTAGCGGCAATGGCCTGCGGCACCAGCGCGCAGGTGGCCGGGCAGCCACGCAACTCGACGCCTTTGCTGGCGTACAGCTCAGCCATGCGCGGCAAGAACTGCGCGGCAACGGCCTGATGGACCAACAAGGTTTCCATCGCATTACACACACCGTAGCGATGGGTCTTGGCATTCAGCGCGATAGCCTCGGCCTTGCCGAGATCCGCGCGGTCATCGACATAAACGTGACAGATCCCATCCAGATGCTTGATCACCGGCACCTTGGCATCGCGGCTGATGCGCTCGATCAGCCCCTTGCCGCCGCGCGGGACGATCACATCGACAAATTCGGGCATGGTAATCAGCTCGCCCACCGCCTGACGGTCGGTGGTTTCCACCACCTGCACCACACTGGCTGGCAATCCGGCCTGAGCCAAGCCCTGGGCCAGACACAAGGCAATCGCGCGGTTGGAATGAATCGATTCCGAGCCGCCGCGCAAAATGCACGCATTACCCGACTTCAGGCACAGGCTGGCCGCCTCTACCGTCACATTGGGGCGCGATTCATAAATAATGCCGATCACGCCCAACGGCACCCGCATCTTGCCGACCTGGATACCAGAGGGCAGGAATTTCATGTCGCGAATCCCGCCGACCGGGTCATCCAGCCCCGCCACCTGACGCAGACCTTCGATCATCGCGGCAAGACGCTCAGGCGTCAGCGCCAGGCGATCGAGCATGGCGGCATCCAGGCCACTGTCACGCGCGTTCTGCAGGTCTAGCTGATTAGCCTCCATAAGCTGGCTGCTGGCAGCTTCAATTGCGCTGGCGGTCGCCAGCAGCGCCTGATTTTTAACCGCCGTGGTCGCGCGGCCAATCACCCGTGAAGCTTGGCGCGCCTCGCGCCCAAGCCGGTGCATATAGTCTGTAAGCTGTTCCGCGTGCATGCCTTTCCCTATACCAGCCGCCAGGCCAAAGGGCGCATTATAACTGCCCCTCCCGATAGTGGACAGAGCAGACCTGTTATGATCGAGCATATGTACCAATATTCTTGCTGCAATCCGGCCTGGCCATTTACCTGTGGCTCTCTGAACAAGGGTCCCTGCGCGCCGCACCCATTTACCTCCCGCTTGCCCTCGGCCAGCGCGCACCGGAACACTGATTGATTATGGTCGACATGCTTACCGGGGATTTGCTCAGCTGGTTAGCTGAACATCGGCAATGGCTGGGTTGGTGCATATTCCTGATTGCCATGCTCGAATCCCTGGCCATTGCTGGCTTGCTGGTGCCCGGAGTGGTGTTGTTGGTCGCCACCACGGCCATGGCAGGTGCCTGGGGCATGCCGATGATCAGTGTTATGGGCTGGGCGTTTGCCGGCGCGGTGCTGGGCGATATGCTCAGCTTCACGCTGGGACGGCTGTTCCACCAGGACATCCGGCGCCTGGGCCTGTTCCGCCGCAACCCTCAGTGGATCGCCCGGGGTGAACGCTTTTTCCAGCGCTACGGCGTGCTGAGCATAATGCTTGGCCGCTTTGTCGGGCCAATAAGACCGATCATACCGATGATTGCCGGCATGCTGGACATGCCCATCTGGCGATTTTTCCTGGTCAACCTCGCCTCCGCCCTGGCCTGGGCACCGATCTATGTGTTACCGGGCTATGCAGCCGGCCACGCCGCCAGCTGGGCGGTACCGGAGTTTTTCTGGCAGCAGGCGTTTGGCTTGCTGGCCGCCATGTTCGGCGTCGCTGCGCTGGCGTTCTATTGCCTGTGGAAACAGGAGCGCTGGAGCTCTCTGGCAGCGACCACTGCTTGTCTGACAGCCCTGATCGGATTGTCATTTGCCAGCGACTGGTTGGGCGTGCTGGATGCCAGTCTGACGCAATGGACCGGCCAACTGGCGAATCAGACCGACGCCCTGCTGACTTTCACAGGCCCCCTGGCCAGCGGCCATTTCATGCTACTGCTGGGGCTGCTGATCCTGCCCGGCCTGCTGATCGGTGCCGGCAAGAGACAGGTGTTCATGTTCGGTATGGCCGTCCTGCTCAACCAGATGGCCGGATTGGCGCTGCAACTGAGCGCCGATTATCGGGTCATATCGACCAGCCTGACCATGCTGATCTGTTTGCTGCTGTTATGCAGCCGGGGCTTCAGCTTCTGGATACGCGCGCTCTGGGTCGCCGCCGCGCTGCCCGCGATTGCCTTGATCACGCTGGGCTTTCTGGCAACCCAGTCCGTTGCCTTGACCAGCTTGCTGGTCAGTTGGCTGAGTGTCGCTGTTGCCTGCCTGTTCAGCCTGTGGATTGTCGAGCGAGCAGGCCGACTGCAACCGCTGACAGGCCGATGGTCGGGGGTCCTGTTGGCACTTCCGCTGCTCGCCGCCGTGCTCAGCCTGTCAGGCCTGCATCAGCTCCAGCCACTCGCTGATCTGCTGCAGTCGGGCCCCGGGGGACTCGGTAGCCAGTAAGATCGCCTTCTGATCCAGGGAGAACGGCAACAGGAACGCCAGTTCATAGCCGAGCTGCTGCTGGCTATCTGCTAATGCGGGCAGACCCAGACCTTGCGCTATCGGGTGATCCAGCAAGGCCGCATGCAAGGCTCTCAGGTCCTCGTGCTCGACAGCCAACACCTGATCTGGCGGCTCTTCAATCCAGCGCACCTGGGCGCTGACCAAACCGTCTGCGGCCACCTCAACTGCGCTGACCTGCCCACGCCTGCGACCTTCGATGCGCAGGCCGAGAAAGCCATTGTCACGCTGCTGCCAATCAATAATTTGCGCTTCGCAGCCCATGGCGGCGAAGCGCAAATCGCCCAGTCCCGATTCTGGGCCGGACTCCAGCGGCATGATCAGAAAGGTTTCATCGCGCTTGAAACAGCGGCTGACCATGTCCAGGTAGCGCGCCTCAAAGATCTGCAGATCCATTATGCAACCAGGCAGCAGGATGCTCCTTAGTGGGAAAAGGGCGTGTCGGTCGGTCATGCTCACCTCGGCTGTCTGTCGATCGGAAATCCACCTACCGCGCGGTCAATGCATTCAGCATACCTATAGAGGCGCCAAGAGCATTGACTGCACAAGAGGCCCTTGTAAACATGGCAAAAGAACAGCACTTGTGTCTATATTCCTATGCGCATTCATTGTGAATGATCGTTTCACAGGCCTTGGGGCCACAACAATAACAGAGCCTTGGAGAACGCCATGACCGCAGCCGTACCCGTATCCGAACTAACATCCTTTATTGGCAAAGACATGGGCCATTCCGAGTGGATGACCATTGATCAGGAACGCGTCAATCAGTTCGCCGAATGTACCGGCGACCACCAGTTCATTCATCTCGATGAAGAAAAAGCCAAGCAGACGCCCTTCGGCGGCACCATTGCCCACGGCTTTTTGTCGCTCTCGCTGCTGCCAGTACTCTCGGCTGGCCTGCTGATTCGCCCGCAAGGGCTGAAAATGGCCGTCAACTATGGCATGGACAGCTTGCGCTTTATCCAGCCGGTGCGCGTCGGCTCGCGCGTACGTCTGCATGTCAGCGTGACCGACGTGACCGAGAAGAACCCAGGTCAATGGCTGGTCAAGGCCAAGTCCACGCTGGAAATCGAAGGCAGTGAAAAGCCGGCCTTTATCGCGGAAGGATTGACCCTGTATTTTGTCTGAATAACAACGGGCGGGTTGCTAACCGCCCGTTATTCACCCTGCTATTCACCCCAGCGTGCCAGTAAATTCTGGGGTATATCCAACTGATTCAAAATCCGCGCAACCACGAAATCGACCAGATCATCGACCGAGGCCGGCTGGTGATAAAACCCCGGGCTGGCCGGCAGGATAATCGCGCCCATCTGGCTCAGCTTGAGCATATTTTCCAGATGCAGTGTCGAGTAAGGCGCCTCACGGGGCACCAGAATCAGCTTGCGCCGCTCCTTGAGAGCCACATCCGCCGCTCGCTCAATCAGATTATTGCTGGCCCCGGTGGCGATCGCCGACAGGCTGCCAGTGGAGCAGGGGCACACCACCATCGCACTGGGGGCGCCGGAGCCCGAGGCCACCGGGGCCATCCAGTCCTGCTTGCCGAACACGCGAATCTGCCCAGGCCGCGCGGCGTAGTGAGCGGTGAGGAAGGCTTCCAGTGCCTGCGGCTTGGGCGGCAAGGTCAGCGAGGTCTCGGTAGCCACGACCAGCTGAGCGGCTTGGGAGATCATGAAAAATACCTCAACCTGCGCCTTGACCAGGCACTCGAGCAGCCTCAAGGCATACTGGGCGCCTGATGCGCCGGTCATCGCCAGCGTCACACGTTCAGTCGCCATACTGCACCTCCAGTGCCTGAATCAGCCGTTGATGGATGCCACCGAAACCCCCGTTACTCATGAATACGATACGGGTGCCTGGCTTGGCTTGCGCCAACAGGCGGCTGACAATGCCCTCAATATCAGTATCAATGCAGGCCGGCACCGGGCTGTGCTCCACGACCGCCTCCAGCGACCAATCGAGCCCTGGCGGCTGGAACCAGATTACCTGGGTGGCGCTGCTGACACTGGCGGCCAGTGTCTGGCTGTGACTGCCCAGGCGCATGGTATTGGAGCGCGGCTCGATGACGGCGATCAGCGGTGCATCGCCAATACTGGCGCGCAGGCCCGCCAGCGTCGTTGCAATAGCCGTAGGATGATGGGCGAAATCATCATAAACACTGACGCCATTGATCAGCGCCAACAACTCCATCCGCCGCTTTGCGCTTTGGAACTGCGCCAGTGCGGCAATACCTTGCGCCGGCGTAACACCCACATGGCGCGCCGCGGCCAGCGCCGTCAGCGCGTTGGCAACACTATGCTCGCCGGTCTGCGTCCAGCTGGCTTGACCCTGCAACACGCCATCCAGCCAGACTTCAAAACGCGAGCCATCGGCAGCCAGCAAACGCGCCTGCCACTGGCCCCCGGCCCCGGTGGTCTGGCACGGCGTCCAGCAGCCCATGGCGATAACGCGTTTGAGTGCCGCCTCCCCTTGCGGGTAGATAATCAAGCCGCTGCCGGGCACCGTGCGCACCAGATGGTGAAATTGTCGCTCGATAGCCGCCAGATCCGGAAAAATGTCCGCGTGGTCATATTCAAGATTATTCAGCACGGCGGTGCGTGGCCGGTAGTGGACAAACTTGGAGCGCTTGTCGAAGAAGGCGCTGTCGTATTCGTCAGCCTC
>JAWOGT010000114.1:0-5064 GCA_046496585.1 Halopseudomonas sp. | reverse complement strand
CGCAGATCATGAACCTGCTGCACCTGGCCCCCTCCATCCAGGAGCAACTCCTCTTCCTGCCTCGCGTGGTGTCGGGCGACGATCCGGTGGTCGAACGGCATCTTCGGCCGATTACGGCTGAGGCGGATTCCAGAGCAGGTTGCCGAGGCGATAATCCGGCGCATCGCCGACGATGACTCGGGTAAACAGATCGCCGTAGATCACGGTAATGATCAGCAGCGTGTAGCCCTGATTGGCAAAATCGAACATGGCCCAACCGAAGATCTCGCGTTTGGGGGCCATCGGCGTTTCACTCATGCAGCTCTCCAGGCAGGGCTTGTATCGAGGCCGATATTTCATGGGTAACGGCCTCGTGCGGGTAAAGCTTACTGGCGAAGCCAACTCGCCGCGCACAGCATAGAGAACGGAGTGAAGGTCAGGGTTTGATCTTGTAGCCGGTTTTGAACACCAGCCAGACCAGGGTCAAACAGATCAGCAGAAAGACCAAGGTCATGCCGACACTGACGCCGATATGCACATCGGCCACGCCGTAAAAGCTCCAGCGAAAGCCGCTGATCAGATAAACCACCGGATTGAACAGCGTGACCGTCTGCCAGAACGGTGGCAGCATGGTGATGGAATAGAAACTGCCACCCAGGAACGCCAGCGGTGTGACAATCATCAGCGGAATGATCTGCAGCTTCTCGAAGCCGTCTGCCCAGATTCCGATAATAAAACCGAACAGGCTGAAGGTAATGGCCGTCAGCACCAGAAAGCCGAGCATCCAGATCGGATGCTGAATCTCGTAAGGCACGAAGAGTCGCGCCGTCAGCAGGATCAGTAGTCCGAGAATCACCGACTTGGTCGCTGCCGCCCCGACGTAGCCAATCACGATCTCGGCCGGCGATACCGGTGCTGACAGCACCTCGTAAATGGTCCCGGTGAACTTGGGCATATAGATACCGAAGGAGGCGTTGGAGATGCTCTCGTTCAGCAACATCAACATGATCAACCCGGGAATGATGAATGCCCCGTAGCTGACACCATCGATCTCCGCCATCCGCGAGCCGATGGCGGCACCAAACACCACAAAATACAGCGAAGTGGAAATCACCGGCGACACAATACTTTGCAGCGTGGTGCGCCGCAGACGCGCCAGCTCGAAGCTGTAGATTGCCCAGATACCGTAATAATTCATGACACCCCCTGTAATGCAGGCGTGGCGGTGGTCAACCCACCACGGCCATTGACCAGCTCGACAAAAATATCTTCCAGCGAACTCTGACTGGAATGCAGGTCCTTGAAATCAATCCCCTCCTGAGCCAGCGCGCGCAACAGCCCGGCAATCCCGCTCTGCTCCTTGAGCGCATCAAAGGTATAGATGAGCTGGTAGCCTTCATCCGCCAGATTCAACGGGAATCCGGCCAGGGACGCAGGAATAGCCGTCAACGGCTGTTGCAGATGGATACTCAGTTGCTTGGTGCCCAGCTTGCGCATCAGCGCCGCCTTGTCGTCGATGAGCATGATCTCGCCCTCGCGGATGATGCCGATCCGGTCGGCCATCTCCTCAGCTTCTTCGATGTAGTGGGTAGTGAGGATAATCGTCACACCGCTGTCTCGCAGGCGCCGCACCATCTCCCACATGTCCCGGCGCAGCTCGACATCCACCCCGGCGGTCGGCTCATCGAGAAACAGCACATCCGGCTCATGGGATAATGCCTTGGCAATCAGCACCCGGCGCTTCATGCCGCCGGACAAGCCCATGATCTTTTCATTGCGTTTGTCCCACAACGACAAGTCACGCAGTACTTTCTCCAGATGGGCATCATCGCGCTTCTTGCCAAACAAGCCACGGCTCAGGCGCAGGGTCGCCCACACCGTATCAAACATGTTGTTGGTCAGCTCCTGCGGCACCAGGCCAATGGTTTTCCGCGCCGCCCGATAATCGCGCACGATGTCATTACCGTTGACCAACACCTGACCGGAGGTCGCGTTCACAATCCCGCAGATAATGCTGATCAAGGTGGTTTTGCCCGCGCCGTTGGGCCCGAGCAGCGCGAGTATTTCGCCGCGGTGGATAGTCAGATCGACGCTCTTGAGCGCCTGGAAACCCGAATCGTAGGTTTTGGTCAGACCACTGACCGTGATGATAGGGTCCACTGTGCCTCCTGGGAGATGGTGAACGAAGGGTCGTCTATCTTCTCATGTCCCGCCGGCCAAGCGCAGCGAAGACCGGCATTATTCGCGATGGAGACGGGGATGACCTATTTCAGCATCTGTCCGGGGCGGGGCAAAGGGTGCCCTTTGCTCTTCCATGCACACCCCGTGACGCAACAGGTACAAGCCATTGACGGCACGCACCAAGCCGGGGCTGGCCAGTCTGAAAAACTGGCCAGCGGCCTGCCGGCCCGCTGCTGTGTGCATGGGCAAGCCTCTGGCCCGGGCTTCGATCGCGTTGAAAATAGTCACGCCTTCATGCAGCCCATGCTGCGCAGCGTGACAGTAGGAGTCCTCAGCCAAACCGGCAAAGTCGCTGGTAAGGCGCTGCATTTCCATCTGGTAGACCGACCGGCAGCGAGCCAGACTGACAAGAAAAGCCTGCTTATGCTCGGCTTTCACCTGACCAGTGGCCATGGCCTCGGCGAGCGTTTCTTGCAGCTCGGTGACCGGCGAGGCGCACACCCGTTGAGCGTCCACGCCAGCGGGTGCCACATGCACCACAACACTACCGGTAAGCGGTGGTGGGTCTGCTAAAGGGAGCTCAGCTAGGGGAAGCTCAGCTGCGAGGACGGGGCCGCCCAGAGGCAAGGTGACGATCAATACCGCGCCGATACCTGCTCGCAAAGCGTTACCCCGATCTGAAATACGAATCACAGCACCCCTGTAACAAGATTGAACGTCGCCCTCTCACCTAGGCAGCTGCGCCCTCTCGACTCGAGCACTGGCCACCCATTTCCACGGCTCTTTTCGCCAATCCAGGGCAACCTGGACTGGCGAAAAGAAGCACCCCCCCCCAACAGCAGCGCACAAGGGGAAGGGAAGCCAATGCTATCGGCTAATGGTCAGGCAGCACTGATTCTGAAGCCGAACCGCGGAAAATGGACCTGCAGCAGACCGGCGCGTTCGTCCTCGCGGGCGATGACAATTTCTTCGGCATCTTCGAACACCAAGGTGCCCGCCACTTCCTCGGTGCCGTAGTCAACCGCATTGACCTTGACCTGCTGGCCGATAGCAAAGCCGCCCGGGCTGACAAAGTCGTTGGCAGGCAGGCTTTCCGGTGTCGCTTCGCGGGCGATCTGGATCGCCTCGGCAGCCTCCATGGCGATGCTCGAGCCATGACCGAAGTCAGCCATGCGCGACATCCACGCCTTCACCGCCGGATAACCGTCCAGCGCTTCGGCGACGGCCGCATTGCTGGCGACAAACCACAAAGGGTGATAATGGGCAAAGTCGGCAACGCAGGCCTGATCGCCGAGCAGAAACTCACCATCGCGATCGAGTTGCATCTCCAGCCGACCTATCAAGGCTGGCCATTGGGACAAGGCTACCTGAGAGTCAAGGCGACTGGCGCTACCGCCGGAAAAGAGTGCCTTGCGATCCGCCATAAAGCCTTGAACCATTGCCTCCGGCGCACCGGCAAAACGAGCGGCCAAACCCTTGGGCTGGAAGTTGATGGCCACCCCATGCTGAAACAGGACCTGATCGGCAAATTGGGCAAGGCTCGCGGCGGCCGCTTCCTTGCCTTCGGGAAACAGCGCCGGGGTGACTTTTTCTCGCTCCAGGCGGCGGGCGATCAGCGCGCTGTCGCAGTAAATGTCGGCGCCGATCTGCATGACCGGAGTACGCCGATAGCCGCCCGTTAGCGCCACCAGCTCAGGCTTGGGCATCACCGCCGGAATCATCACCGAATGCCAGGCCAAGCCCTTGAAGCCCAGCATCAGACGGACCTTCTCGGCGAAGGGGGATTGCGGATAGTGATGCAAAATCAAATCGGTCATCGGTTGTCTCCTGTCAAAGTGGATCCAGCTTAGCCTGCGCGCCGCTGGCTGCACAGCTACTCGCGGGCATTGATGAGTCGGCATTGAATTGACTGATCAGTCGTTCTTTGGTCGCCTTGGCCAAGGCCTTGATCGCGCGCTCCTGACGCAGCGCGTCGGAATGATCGGCGCAGCGCTCGTACCACACCAGGGCGACGGCCGGGCTACGGTTAAAGAAGCGTGCGCCTTTGCCCTGCTGATGCTGTAACAAGCGGCGCTGCGGGTCGGTACTGATACCGGTATACAGGTGACCATTGACGGCACGCACCATATACACCCACCACCATTTATCAGTACTGGTTATCAGGAAGCTGTGTTCAGTGCTTTGCGCAGGCATACTAGAGTCTTGAACGTTGGAGTAAGCCATGTTTATACAGATTTTCAGCACCGGCGGCACCCTGGACAAGGTGTATTTCGATGCCTTGAGCGAATACCAGATTGGCGAACCGGTCGCAGCCGAGCTGCTGGAACAAGGCCGTGTGGGCTTTGGCTACGCGGTCGAATCACTGATGAAGAAGGACAGCCTGGAGCTGGACGACGTGGATCGCGCGCTGATTCACGACAAGATCAAGGCCTGCCCGCACGAGCAGATACTGCTAACCCACGGCACCGACACCATGACCGTGACGGCTGCCGGCCTGGCGGATATCGATGGCAAGGTAATTGTGCTGACCGGAGCCATGCAACCGGCGCGCTTTCGGGATTCCGACGCCCTGTTCAACCTCGGACTGGCCATAGGCGCGTTGAATACCTGCCAGCCCGGCGTGTATATCGCCATGAGCGGCCGCGTGTTTCCGGCCGATGGCGTACGCAAGAATCTGCTCGCCGGACGATTCGAGGCACGCTAGCGCTGGCGCTGGCGCGCAGCTACAAGCGGCAAGCTACAAGCTACAAGCTACAAGCTACAAGCTTAAAGAGCTAGCCGGTTACAGCTCATCAATCCTAACTTGCCGCTTGAAGCTTGAGGCTCCTGCCCGCACTGCGGGCAGGTTCAACCCGTGCCGCCCACGGTAATCTGATCAATCTTCAGCGTCGGCTGCCCTACCCC
>JAWOGT010000108.1:0-7080 GCA_046496585.1 Halopseudomonas sp. | reverse complement strand
CAGCGCTAGCTCCCCTGCAGGTGTGGCCAGCCATCCTGGCAACTGCGGGGCGCGTCCGCCGGCGGCTAGCGCAGCAAGGGTAACAGGCATCATCTGCGCTCTTTCGCCGCTATACGCTCCTGGATTCGGACTATAAGGGCCTTCGCTTCGCCATCCAGATGGCTTTTTTCCATGTATGCCAATATAAACCTCAGCCTCTCAGTCCGACTTGGCACTCGGCTCCTGCGGCTGAACGAGCCAAGATCGGCTATGTAATCTGCCTGGCCAAACCAGGCGCGGCGGGTTTTTTCCAGATCAATCAAGCGGGCGTCAACACCCTGTCTATCAGCTTTAATAAACACATGCTTGGGATACAAGCATTGGTGGACCTTGCCCGCTTGATGCAGCGACCTGACCAACTTGGCAGCAGCCAGAATCAGCTGTTGTTTACTCCGCCAGTCCAGACCGTCCCAAGCTTCAAACCAGGTACTCAGCGGCTCATATCCATCCAGGGCTTCAGTCAACAATAGTGCTTGCTGGTGGTCCTCAAGGCGACGTTGGGCAAAATACACCGACTGCAAAGCGGGAATACCTTGGCTGGCATACTCCTGGATCGCGCGGAACTCGCGGGCGAAGGTAGGCTCCCCAAGCGGATGCCTCAGGCTGCGCGTCAGGTGGTTGTCCTGGCGCTTGAGATAAAATCCGCGCGAGACGCCCCTAGCGTCTAAAAAGTCGAGCCTATAGACGCTGCTCCAGCCACCGCGGCTGGTGTTGGGGGCATCGACCGCATCCAGCTGTAAGGCCCAGAGCGCGGCAAAATTATCCAGCCCATGCTGGGCGAGCAACTCCCGGGCGCCCTGAGGGGCAAAATACTCCTGGATCATTATCGGTCCCTATCAAGATCAAACTAAAAAGTGAGGTTAAAAACCCGGGTAGGGCCGGAAAAACGAGCTATCGACGCCGCGTGCGGCCTGCGACGATGCGATGCAACAACTGCCTGGACTGCTCATCCAGTCGCTGGCGACCCAGATAGGCCAAAAAGAAGCGGAGTTTCTGCCCGGGCGTGGCGATGCCACTCTCGCGCAACAGGCTCTTTAAATCCTGGATTTTGTCGTGCTGCCCAAACCAGGCCGGGCGCGTCTCCACCAGGTCAATCAATCGCGCCCCCGCACCGTCATCATCGAGTTTGAGGAAGATATGCTTGGGATACAGACTATTGTGCATTCTCTCTGCGTTGTGCAGCGCGCGAACCAGCGCCGCGGCAGCCAGAATCAGGTCCTGGCGGTCGCGCCAGGGAAGTTGCTCCCAGCGCTCGTACCAGACTGTCAGCGGCTTGTAGATATCCAGCGCGCGGGTCAGCAGGATCGCTTGCCGATGACCGCCAACGTCACGCTGGTCAAAAAAAGCCGCTTCCAGTGCCGGAATACCCAGGTGCGCAAAGCGCTGAATCGCCCGAAACTCGCGGGCGAAACTGGCCTCCCCCAAGGGGCGCAGCACATGGCGCACCAACTGGTCGTCCTGGCGTTTCAGATAAAAGCTCTGGGGGTCGCCGTTGGCATCCTTGAGCTCTAGCCGCACGACCTTCTTCCAGCCGGTACCCCGCGTTGTGATGGCCGGGCCGCTCGAGGCATCGTAAGCCCAGAGCGAGTCAAAGCTGTCCAGACCATTGCGCGCCAGAACATCTTGTGCGTTGACCGCAATAAAAGCTGAGCGTTTCATTCGCGCCCCCGGAAGAAGTTCAGCACTGCGCGGATGCGCTTTTTGTCCGCCGCTGACAGCTGCGCACACTCGGCATAATCCTTGTAAAAGCGCAGACGCTGGCTCGCCGTCAGCGCCTGTTTGCCGAGTTTGTCCAGGCACGCCAGATCCTTGATGATGCGGTACTCCAGTACCGGCCCCCACCAGAAGCTGCCACTCGGGCAATCGATCATGAAAACATCCGGGTAGGACTTTTCATTGACCAGAATATTGCGCCATTTCAAATCGTTGTGAGCGAACTTTTGGTCATGCATCATCCGCGTCGCGTGGGCGACCTGGCGCGACACGTGATGGACCCAAAGGCGATTGACGAACCGAGGATCACCGCCACGGGCGATATGTGCAAGGTCAGCGGTATTGGCCAGGTCTTCGGTAATCAGCGCGCCACGCAGAAAAGCCCCGTTACGCCGTTCCAGCCCAAAACCGACCACCGTCGCCGAAGGAATCCCCCAGGCATGAAAATTGAGGAGATTCTCCCATTCCGCCTGAATGCGCGGCCGGCCGATATAACGCCTGAGGTTCTTGCCGGCCCCGGTATAGCGCTTCACATAATAGAACCGGCCGCCGACCCAGACCTTGTGCACCGTGCTGATCGGGTCGCTGGTGATCTGTGCGCCTTGCAGGGCAAACACCGTGTCCAGGTCGGCAAAGGCTATGCCACTGACCCCGGTGGCGTACTCGGGATTCAGCGTCCAGCCGGTCATGCCTTATCACCTGGCGCGTACTTGCGTTCAAAGCGCGCCTGCAAGCGTATGGCTTTGTCTTCCAGCATGGCCAGCAGCGCGGCCTCCCTGGCTAGCACTTCGCGCAATGGCTGGCCGAAATAGCTGTGCAGAAAACGCAATTTGTCGCGCCGGGTCAAACCAATATTCAAGGCCGAGAAGTACAGCCCGGCCAGGTCCTTGTCGCGCCAGCGACGCGGCACCGCAGGTCTGATCTGGGCACGGTGCAGATCAATCAGCGACAGCTTGAACTGCGCTGGCGTCGGCGGCTGGTCGGTATGCAGCAGGAAGTGGCAGATGTAGCAATCGCGATGATTTACCCCTGCCTGATGCATACGCCGGGTCATGCTGGCCACTTCCCTGATCAGCGCCCGCTTGAACATGGGCGAAGGTGCTCTGGTTGACCAATCGAGGCTGAAATCCTCCAGGCTGATCGTCGGCGCCAGCTCTTCGGTGATAATAAAGGAATGTCTGGTCGCCGGATTGCTGCCGCGCTCACCATAGGCGACCGCGGTCATCGTCGGCACACCGGCGGCGCTCAGCGCAGCAATGGCCTGCCATTCCTGATCGGCGCCCAGCACCGGGCGCTTGAGCGTCAACCAGTTCTTGGCGATTTCGGCCCAACCGACTCCCCGATGAATCTTGACGAAATAGCCCTTGCCCGCCACTTCCGTGCGCAGGGTGCGGCGCGCTTCCAGCTCGCGGTATATTTCCCCCTGCAACTGTTCTACCGCCACAAAGGGATCAAGCCCGGCCCAGAGGCTGGCAAAAGGTTCGGACAGATACAGAGTCACACCGCTTGCCCCAAAATGATGTCAGCCGCCTTTTCTGGCAGGCTATACAGATCGGCGCGGTCGGCGAAGTCCAGGGCATTTGCCTGCCAGCGCTGCCGGGCGGCCTGATCGTCCAGCACCTGCTGCAAGGTGGTATTGAACTGATGCTGATTGAACGGGCTGGGCACTACCCGCCCGCAGTCGGCTTCCTCAATATAATGCGCGTAGCCGCACACATCGGTGACCAGCACCGGCAAACCGGCAACCAGCGCTTCAAGCAACACCGTACCGGTATTTTCATTGTAAGCAGGGTGAATCAACAGATCCGCCCCCAACAGGAAGCGCGGCACGTCGTCACGCCCCTTGAGAAAGATCACCTGTTCGCCCACGCCGGCAGCGCTGGCTTGCATCTGAAAAGCTTTGCTATCGTCCTGGCCGATGACCATCAGCCGGGTGCGCTGGCGCAGACTGGGCGGCAGCGCTGCCAGGGCGGCGATTGAGCGATCCAGGCCTTTGGTCTTGAAGCCGGACCCCACCTGCAGCAGCAGCAAATCGGTGTCGGCCAGCCCGAACTCGGTGCGCAAGGCCGCTCGCTGCTGAGCCGCATCCGGCGGTGCCCGCCGATCGGCGGCAATACCGGGCGGCAGCAGATGAAAACGTTCTTCGGGCGTCCGATAGTGCTTCATGAAGAGCGGCTTCTGCACCTCAGAGATCATCAGGATCTGGGTGCCGACCGCCGGAGAAAACACCGCCCGCTCGTAGTCGGCAAAATGCTTGTAACGGCTCGAGTAGCGATACAGCGAGTTACGCAGGTTTTGCGCCTTGTCTTCAAAACAGGGGTCGGCCGCGTAATACAGGTCCAGCCCCGGCATCTTGTTGAACCCCACCAGCCGATCAACCGGACGGCGCTGCAGGTCTTTTTTGACCCACGCGGTAAACTTCTCGTTGCGCCGGTGATTGGAGAAGGCCTTGACCGGCGCGACCAACACCTCAAACCCGTCCGGCACGTCGCCTTCCCAGATCAGGGTATACACGCGTATCTGATGGCCGCGCTGCTGGCAGATGCTGGCGATACGCATGAAATCGCGCTGCAACCCGCCAAATGGAAAATATTTGTAGAGTACGAAAGCCAGTTGCATCAGATCAGCCTTTCTTCGAGTAACAGAGCCTGCAGTTGCACATAGACCCGCTGTGGATGCAGACGGGTGAAGCATAACGGCTGCTCCCGACGCAGGTCGAATTGCCGAGCATCTTCTGGCGTTGGCTGATAATGGCAGGTCTTCTGCAAACAGGGCGCGCAGGGGAAATCGCTGGCCAGATGGATCTGCGACACGCCGTAAGCGCCGGTCAAGACTGGATTGGTCGGACCAAACAGCGACAAGGTCGGCACATCCAGCGCTGCGGCAAGATGGCCCAGACCCGTATCTACCGCAATACAGGCTGAAGCGCCGGCGACCATTCTGGCCATCCCCGCCAGGGACATTTTAGGCAACACCTGGACTCGCTCCAGCCCCTCGGCAAGGCGCTCGGCCCGCGCGCGCTCAGCAGGATTACCCCAGGGCAGACGGATGTACAACCCATCCGCCACCGCTTGCTCGGCCAGTTGCCGCCAGTAGCTTTCCGGCCAGTGTTTACTCTGCCAGGTGGTGCCATGGAAAAACAGCAGATAAGGCTGATCGGTTATTTCGCCCGCCAGATAGGCGCGATTGAGACCATAATCCCCGACGCCATCGCCCAGTGGGTAGCCGAGCGCCTGGGCAAACAGTTGCCGCACGCGCTCTACCGCATGCTGGCCCCAGGGCACGTCACAGCGCTGATCGTAGAAGCGACTGGCTAGTGGCTCGCGGGCCGAGGTCTTGTCCAGACCGACTACAGGCCCCTTGGCGTAGCGCGTCAGCCAGGCACTCTTCAACAAACCCTGGGCGTCTATGATCAGATCGTAGCGGCTGCCGGACAGCCGTTCCTTGCAGCGCGCCCACTCACCACTACGCCAGGTCTGCAATGGATGCTTGCGCCAGCGGCGGATAGCCACGGGTATCACTTCGGCCACGGCCGGATGCCAGGCAGGAATCTCGGCGAAGCCCTCCTCCACTACCCAGTCGAATTGAATATCGGGGATGGCCCGGCGTGCATCGGTCAACGCCGGCAGGGTATGGATAACATCGCCCATGGACGAGGTCTTGACCAGTAGCACGCGCATGCTCAAAGGGCCTGCGGATCGGCCAGGGGTTCGCCTAGCAGACGATCCAGCGCCTCAATCACGAGCTGCGGGCGCAGCTCGCGCAGGCAGTTGGTGTGGCCAAAACGGCAGGTCCGATCAAAGCACGGACTGCAGTCCAGGCCCAGACGCACGATCTCGACCTGGCTTGCCAGTGGCGGGGTGAAAGCCGGCGAAGTGGAACCGTAAACCGCCACCAGCGGCCGGTCCAGCGCGGCGGCTACGTGCATCAGTCCGGAATCATTGCTGACCACGGCAGTGGCGCAGGAGAGCAAATCAATCGCCTCGGCCAGGCTGGTTTCGCCCGACAGATTCACCGACTCCTCGCGCAAGCCGGGAATCAACTGCTGGCGGATATCTTCACCGCCCGGGTGATCGCTTTTCGAGCCAAACAGCCACACCTGCCAACCTTGACGGATCAGTTGATCAGCCACCTTGGCGTAATGCTCAGTTGGCCAGCGTTTGGCTTCGCCAAACTCGGCACCCGGGCAGAGCGCCAATACCGGACGATCCAGCTCCAGGCCGAAGCGCGTCAAAGCCGCTTCCCGACTGGCCGGATCAATGTGCAACGCAGGCCGAGGATAGGGTTGCGGCAGTTCATCGCCGGGCTCATACGCCAAGGCCATAAAACGTTCGATCATCAACGGGTAGCGCTGTTTGTCGAGCACACGAATATCGCTGAGCAGGCCGTAGCGCATCTCCCCACGCCAGCCGGTACGCACGGGAATACCGGCAAAATACGGCACCAAGGCGGATTTCAGCGAGTTGGGCAGCAATATGGCCTGATCATAGCGACCCGTAAGACTCTTGCCGATGCGTCGGCGCACGGCAATATCCAGCACGCCGTGGCCCAGCGGAAAGCTCAGCGCCCGGCGCACCTCGGGCATACGCTCAAGAATCGGCCGGCTCCAGTCCGGCGCCAGCACATCAATCTGGCAGTCCGGCCCATGACGCTGCTTCAGGCAGGCAAACACCGTTTGCGCCATCACCATATCGCCAACCCAGCTGGGACCTACGATAAGAATATTCATAAGCGACAAGCCTCAGGCGGCAAGCTGCAGGCAAGCCAAGCTAGGCAGCAAACGTCGGCGGGTGTCCGAGAGCTTGCCGCCTGTGGCTTGCCGCTTGCAGCTCTCAGCGGACCAGCGTCCGCCATTCGGCATGCGCACCACTCTGACCGGTGACCAGATCAAAATAGGCTTTCTGCAATTTTTCAGTGACTGGACCACGTCGGCCTTCACCGATCTGGCGGTTATCCAGCTCGCGGATCGGCGTCACTTCGGCTGCCGTGCCAGTGAAGAAAGCTTCGTCGGCAATATAGACCTCATCGCGGGTCAGGCGCTTCTCGACGATCGGAATATTGAATTCCGTCGCCAAGGCCAACACTGTACTGCGGGTGATGCCATTCAGGCAGGCGGTGACCTCGGGGGTGTAGATCACACCATTCTTGACGATAAACACGTTCTCGCCTGACCCTTCGGCAACGTAGCCTTCCGGATGTTGCCCGGGCAGGTCAAGCCATTGGTCTGGTCAGTTAATATCCCGCTGGTGAACGGCACATGGATCGGACTGCTTGAAGAGATAACCGGACAACTTGATGTCAGGCCTGAAGATCTGGCCAAACCATTTT
>JAWOGT010000103.1:0-3841 GCA_046496585.1 Halopseudomonas sp. | reverse complement strand
GCCGAGATTATAAGCACCCATGTTGTATATTTCGGAAAAATCAGCAGTGCAAATGCCAGTGCGGCCATCCCCACCATCAGCACATAGGCGGCCAGCGCCAGTTGACGATGCGAAGCGCCTAGCAGAACCACGCGCTGGTAGTAATGCGAACGGTGCGCCTGCCAGATCTTTTCGCCACGCAACGCGCGTCGCACCAGCGTTACGCTGGCGTCAAGGATGAAGGGCGAAAACACCATCAGCGGAAATAGCCTTGGCCAAATATTCTGGTTGGCGCCCATGATTCCCAGCGTCGCCGCCAGGAATCCCAGCGGAATCGACCCCGCATCGCCCATGAATACCCGCGCCGGCGGGAAATTGAAACGCAGAAAACCCAAGGCAGCTGCCGCAATCGCAGCGCTGAACATAGCCAGTCCAGGCGCATTGCCCATCCACGCGGCCAGGGCAAGCGCGCCGAAACCGACCACGGCCATACCGCCCGCCAACCCGTCCGCCCCATCCATGAAGTTGAAGAGATTGGTCATCCACACCACGGCCAGCGTGCCCGCCAGCAGGGCCCAGCCGCCCAGACCCAACGCCAGCAGGCAGCCCACTGCAGCAAGGAAGTGCGCGAGAATCCGCGCCTTCACCGGCAAGCCGCTCAGATCGTCGAGCAGCGATACCGCAGCCAGAGCCAATGCCCCCAGCGTAGCTGGCAGCAGATCCGCGTCTGCCAACCCCACTGCAGCCACGAGCAAACCGGCCATAATGCCCAGCCCGCCAATTCGCGGCGTCGGCGTTGCATGCAGAGAACGGGCGTTGGGATGGTCCATCGGCAGGGGCCCATCGCGCCGCAGCAGCCAGGCCAGCACAAGCCAGCTTATGACAAAGGCAGAAAAAAGCACCAGCAGGCTCATGCCATATCCGCCACGGTTGCTGCCAAGCCCTCTTCCATGGAGAACGGTGGCTTCCATCCCAGGCGCGAACAGATCGCCGAGCTGTCGACATAGAGCGAACCCGTAAGCCGAGCCACTTCAGCACGTTTGCCGAGCAGCGTTCCCGCACATTGGAGAACCCCCACCGGCACCGCCAGCAGACGTGCCGGACGTTTCATCGCACGGGCCAAGGCGCGGACCACGTCCGGAGTCGAAACCGGCTCACCATCGTCGAGCAGAAAGGTCTGTCCTGCGGCACCCGGCTGTTCGACACAAAGCCGGATCGCATCAACGAAATTGCCCAGATACAGCAGGCTGCGGCGATTGCGGACCGCGCCGAGCGGCAGTGGCCAGCCGCGCGCGACAGCTTGGATCAGCCGCTGGAAGTTCGCCTTCACCCCCGGCCCATATATCAGCGGCGGACGCAAGATGACGACCTCCAGCCCGGTTTCCTGCGCAGTTCTGTGCAGACCCAGTTCGGCCTCCCATTTGGACAAAGCATAGGCATCCTCTGGCGCGGGCGCATCCGTCTCCCGGTACGCTGCATCACGACCTTCGCCATTGACCTTGATGCTGCTGACATAGACGAAGCGTTGTACCCTCGCCTCAGCCGCCTGACGGGCAAGATTGAGGGTGGCGTCGGTGTTGGCCTCGCGATACAAGGCAAGCTGGTCATGGACAGCGTCCCGCATCATGTGCACCCGCGCCGCGAGATGCACAACCGCGTTGCATCCCTCGAGTGCCCTGCGCCAGTCCGTCGTTGAGTCAATATCGCCGACCACCGTTTCATTTGGCAAACCCGTTTCGTTCCGAACTACCGGCTTAACCGCATGGCCAGTGGTAATCAGCTGCGCACATAGCCTGCGGCCGATAAACCCGTTGGCACCTGTAACCAGTACGCTGGCAAGGTTCGGGCCGATCATTACAAGTTTCCAGTTTTCGGCAGACGCAGCCAATGCTTGCCAAGATAGCGAACTACGCTGCCGGCGTGCCAGCGCATGTACCGCAGGTTATGCCGGCTTGCGCGGCGGGCGTCATGGACCACCAGTGCCTTGGGGCAGGCCAACACGCTGCGTCCTGCCTTCCACAATCGCGTGCAGAGATCGACGTCCTCGTAATACAGAAAAAAACCTTCGTCGAAACCGCCCACGCGGCGGTAATCCTCAGCCCGGAACAGCATGAACATGCCACCCACCCAGTCAGCCGCGAAGGTCTCGTCACCAATCTCGAATGAATATTGCCCGCCGCCCCAGCCCAGCATTTTCCAGACAAGAGAAATCGGCGTCGGGAACCGCCGTATGCTGTCCTCGATCTTGCCCGTCGGTGAAAGCACTGCAGGAGCAATCACAGCCGCTCGCTTACATTCAAGCTCTTCAAGCAAAAGGGGAAAAGGGTCCGTAGGAATTCGAATATCAGGGTTCATGATGCAGAAGAAGTCACCCTCAGCAAGCCGAAAAGCAGCATTGTGATTGGCGCCAAAACCTTTTGGCGAGTCATTGTCAACCAGCTTTACGGGATACTGAAAATCCTCCACTAAGAATGGCAACCCCTCATGAACGTTGCAGGTAAGAATCACTTCGAATGGAAATGAACCGCAATTGTGGGCAAGATCAGCAAGGGCTCGACCAACCAGATCACCCTGACCATGACTGACCACCGATATAGAAATCACTGCAACCACATGCCCATAGTTTTTTGCAAGGCAACACTCGAATAAACCAGACTAAATCCTTACATTTTAAGTTTGCCTTGGCTTGGCATGCCTAATCAATTTCGCGAACCCCAGGGATTACATTCAGACGCTGCTGCTTCAGATTGATGAATTCGTTTCTCTAGCCAACTACTAGAGCATGTTCACACTTAATTAAGAATTTTGCCATGCCTCGGGCATGGAACTCTGCGAAGCCCAATACCGCCTGATTGAGGATTGCCTGCCGCGCCAGCGCGGGAATGTCGTATCGAATCTGCAAGTTCTTAATACCATCCTGGACGTCTCCGAGCAAAGCTGCAAGTGGCGTGCTCTGCCCAAGCGCTTTGGTCGATGGCACACGATCTGCGCGCACATTAGCCAATGACCGATAGCTGGTGTGTGGACCGTATCTTCGAACGTTTGCAGCGTGCTCAGATTTGTCAGTATCAAAATCGACGCAGAATCGTTGGACAGCATTTCGGTCAACAAGGTCAATCGGTATGGCTCCGGCGCACTAAAAAAAGCCCGCAATCCGTCGAGATGGTACTCGAGGCGATAGCGCCCAAGCTGCTACCTGTTCAGGAAGATTCCGTGTAGGACTTCTCCTCGACGATGCTGGAACCGTAGAGTTCGTTGATCGACCTCTTGATCGCTGCACGTTTGTCGTTCTGGATGTAAACGGAACGGGCCAACTCGATGAATTTTGGCCCGAAATCGCGTGCCGCCTCACAGGCGCGGATATCGTCCTCGATTACCCACAGATCCTCGTTGACCTGACGCAGCGCGTCTTCGAGTCGGTCGAGATCGGCTGACGGGACAAGGTGCTCTGCACGCGCCCTGCGCAATACGTCCAGTTCATGCTTCACGTTCTTGAGCTTGGTCGCATCGGTCATATGCTCGGCTTTGATCTTGAGGATGGTGATCTTGTCGATCAGTTCGCCCGCTCCCACCTCGATCATCAGCGATCCATTTGCTGTGCTGTTCATTATTGATCCGGCACGAATTATTCATGAAGCTGCATAAGCGACTTTGGGGTCTTTGAAGTAGCGCTTCACCCGTTCAGGGTAGATCGGTAAGGTAAGTAGTAATCACGCCCTGTGCGTTCGTTATATCAGTTTGAAACCCCGCAAGGCTGTCAGCCACACCGTCGATACCGGTTTTAAGGGAATTCAGGTTTTGATTACTGTCGGTCAGGTTTACGGAGATATCATCCATGGATTGAGGCATATCCTTAAGAGTG
>JAWOGT010000291.1:0-9973 GCA_046496585.1 Halopseudomonas sp. | reverse complement strand
TGACTCATGGCGAACGCTCCTATTTCACTTCAGGGGGAGTGCTGAAGGTGTGGTACGGCGCAGGCGATGCGACTGTCCACTCCAGGCCTTCTGCGCCATCCCAGGGCTTGGCTGCCGCCTTGGGTCCACCCCGGATGCACTTGATGACGATAAACAGGAACAGCAACTGGGTTGCACCGAACATGAACGCGCCAATGGAGGAGACCATGTTGAAGTTGGCGAACATCATGTTGTAGTCCGGAATCCGCCGCGGCATGCCGGCCAGCCCGATAAAGTGCATGGGGAAAAACGCCAGGTTCATGCCGACAAAACTCATCCAGAAATGCGTCTTGGCCAGCACTTCGTCATACATGTGACCGGTCCATTTCGGCAGCCAGTAGTAGGCCGAGGCGAAGATGCCGAAGATCGCACCGGGCACCAGTACGTAGTGAAAGTGCGCGACCACGAAGTAGGTATCGTGATACTGGAAGTCCGCCGGGGCGATCGCCAGCATCAAGCCGGAGAAGCCGCCGATGGTGAACAGGATGACGAAGGCCACGGCAAACAGCATCGGTGCCTCGAACGACAGCGAGCCGCGGAACATGGTGCTCACCCAGTTGAACACCTTGACCCCGGTGGGGACGGCGATCAGCAGCGTGGCGTACATGAAGAACAGCTCGCCGGTCAGCGGGATACCCACGGTGAACATGTGGTGAGCCCAGACCACGAACGACAGGAAGGCGATCGCCGCGGTGGCGTAGACCATCGAGGTGTAACCGAACAGCGGCTTGCGGCTGAAGGCCGGGATGATCGCACTGACCGCGCCGAACGCCGGCAGGATCATGATGTACACCTCGGGGTGACCGAAGAACCAGAAAATATGCTGGAACATCACCGGATCACCGCCACCGGCGGCGCTGAAGAAGCTGGTGCCGAAGTGAATGTCCATCAGCATCATGGTCACCACGCCTGCCAGTACCGGCATCACGGCGATCAGCAGGAACGCGGTGATCAGCCAGGTCCAGACGAACAGCGGCATTTTCATCAGCGTCATGCCCGGGGCGCGCAGGTTGATAATGGTGGCGATGATGTTGATCGCGCCCATGATCGAACTGATACCCGCCAGGTGAATGGCAAAGATGAAGAAGGTCACGCTCGGTGGGGCGTAGGTGGTCGACAGCGGTGCGTAGAAGGTCCAGCCGAAGTTCGGCCCACCGCCTTCCATGAACAGCGTCGATACCAGCAGGCCGAAGGCTGCAGGCAACAGCCAGAAGCTGAAGTTGTTCATCCGCGGCAGGGCCATGTCCGGCGCGCCGATCATCATCGGAATCATCCAGTTGGCCAGGCCGACAAACGCCGGCATAACCGCACCGAAGACCATGATCAGGCCGTGCATGGTGGTCATCTGGTTAAAGAATTCCGGCTGCACCAACTGCAGTCCGGGCTGGAACAGTTCAGCGCGGATAACCATGGCCATCGTGCCGCCAAGCAAAAACATGGCAAAGCTGAACCACAGGTACATCGAGCCGATGTCCTTGTGGTTGGTGGTCAGTACCCAACGCATCAAACCTTTGGCCGGACCATGGGCATGGTCGGCGTGATGGTGATCAATCACTGCACTCATGATGGTCTCCTATTGGCCGTTCTTGAAGTTGAGGATGTCGAGCGGTGCGACGATGTCGCCGGTGTCATTACCCCAGGCGTTGCGTTCGTAGGTAATGACCGCTGCAATATCCGTTTCAGACAGCTGGGCGCCAAAGGCGGCCATGGATGTACCGGATTTGCCGTTAACGACAATATCGATATGGCCCTGAATGTCGTTCAGCGCCATGTCACTGCCCTTCAAGGCCGGGAACATGGGCGGCAAACCTTCGCCACCCGGCTGGTGGCAGGCAGCACAGGCACGGGAATAGACCTGTTCGCCGCGCTCCATCAGCTCGGCAAGCGTCCAGTCCTTGCCGCGCAGCTCGTTTTCCAGCGCCGCCGCTTGTTTCTTCTCGGCCAGCCAGATGTCGTAATCTTCCTGACTCTTGGCTTCTACCACTATCGGCATAAAGCCATGATCACGGCCACAGAGTTCGGTGCACTGGCCGCGGAAAATGCCCGGCTCTTCGATGCGCGTCCAGGCTTCGTTAACGAAGCCGGGGATGGCGTCCTTTTTCACCGCTAGCGCGGGGACCCACCAGGAGTGGATCACGTCGGCGGCCGTCACCAGAAAACGGATTTTCTTGCCCACCGGCACGACCATCGGCTCGTCTACCTCAAGCAGGTAGTTTTCGTTTTTGGGGGCAAGGTTGTTGATCTCGTCGCGAGGGGTAATCATGTTGCTCATAAAGGCAACATCTTCACCGAGGTAGCTGTATTGCCAGCGCCATTGATAGCCGGTGATCAGAATATCGATGTCCGCTTCTTCCGCGTCATAGATTTCGATCAGGGTCTTGGTGGCAGGGACGGCCATGCCGACCAGAATCAGTAGCGGTATGACCGTCCAGAGCACTTCTACGCCAACGTTCTCGTGGAACTTGGCCGGCACGGCACCCCTGGATTTGCGATGCATGAACATCGACCAGAACATGATGCCAAAGACAATCACGCCGATTACCACGCAGATCCAGAAGATCAGCATGTGCAGGTCGAATACCGAGCGACTGATGTCAGTCACCCCCTTGGGCATATTAAATGTCCATCCGGCGCTTACGGTGCCACTGAGTGCTAGCATTAACAAACCACTCAGCCAGGCGCTTGCTTGTCGCAACATTCCCGGTTCCCCTTTATTGTTTTTATTCAGCACTGGTAGCGGAGGGAACTGCATTTGAAAAGTCATCAGGACTGAAAAAATGCGTGGCAATAAGTCACTTGGATTGCCTTGAAACAGGCAGGTTCAAGCGCTACTGACCGGCTCCCCAAAAGACTGCCAGACACCTCGAGTATAAACCTGACAGCCCCCAAGGCAATCCCTCGATACCTTTATTTTTTGATATCTGTCAAGGCCGCACATGTAGCCTTGTGTTAACAAGTGCGGCCGCAGAGGGGGAGGCCAGTGTGCGGGTGAGATCGACTGAAACACATTTTATTGGCTCACGCTGAGTCAAATTGACGTTACCATAGTGCTCCGCGAGCCCGTGCTAGAGCATTGGTCGCCTGTGTGGGCAGCATGGTTTGTGGCAATAGCTGCTGCCGATGGTTTCTGGCGATATAGGGGAGGATTTTATGGATATTGCAGCATTACGCGAGCGCATCCGCGTGGCCGAGGTTCAGGAGCGCGAGCAGGGTAGCCTGGGCGCGTGGCTGCATCAGCAGTTGGCGCAACTGCATCCGGCGATTACCCCGGGCGATGATCCGCTGGGTACCTTGCAACGATTTGTCGAAGGCTATATTGGCGTGGTGCCGGATACGCTGGAGGCGGCGCAGGCGGTCGCCGACTCGGCCAACATGCACGCCCAGCTGATGCCGGTGCTGAAGGTGGCGGAGGCCTTTTTTCTGCAGCCGCCGGACCTGCCGGTCGACCATCAGGGCATGCTGGCCCTGCTCGATGAAGCCTATCTGGTGCACCGCCTGGTCGAGGAAATCAACGATCGCTATATTGTCCACGGCGGTGAGCCGTTGCTGCCGCTGGACACCACCCGGGCAAATCTGATCGTGCATCAGCTGCTGGGTGATGCCTTTGCCAATCAGTTGGACCTGGTGGTCAATGTCGCGGTAGAGGGGTTGGCCCCGGAAAGCCTGTTCCGTAGCCATACCTTCGATGATTTCCGGCATATCGTTGCCCAGCGCGGGGGTGTAGCGTTGTGGCAGAGTTGGCCTTGCCTGTCCCGGCAACTGGGCGTGGAAATCCTCCTGCGCGAGCCGGGCTAGCCTGGGCGGGGTGGCGGGTGTGCGACTATTTTTTCTTCAACCGCGGGTTGGGGAAAAACTGCACGGTTTTTGAGGCGGCTGGTGCGGGCTGCTTGACCTTGGTCACCCGGGTCGGCACTTCGCGAGGTACCGAGTTGCCTCGCTCATCCAGTGTGTCGGCATAACCGCAACTGACGCACTCGCGATTCGGCACACCATCGAGCTCATACATGCGGATGGTGTCCATGGCGCTGCACGCCGGGCAGACCGCCCCGGCGATAAAGCGTTTGGTGACCGGGGTGCTGCTCATGCGGCCTCCCCGGTCAGACCACTGTGCCGCAGCAATGCATCAATGCTCGGTTCGCGACCACGGAAGGCGACGAACAGCTGCATGGGCTCACAACTACCGCCGCGGGCCAGAATGTTGTCGCGGAACGCCTTGCCGGTATCGGGATTCAATACCCCCTCCTCTTCAAAGCGCGAGAAGGCGTCAGCCGACAGCACTTCGGCCCACTTGTAGCTGTAGTAGCCGGCAGCGTAGCCCCCGGCGAAGATATGCCCGAAGCCGTTCTGGAAACGGTTGAATGCCGGCGGCGGGAAGACCGACACTTCAGCGCGCACCTGATCAAGTACCTCCTGCACCGTCTGGCCGGGCTTCTCGCGTAGATGCAGCAAGAAATCAAACAGCGACAGCTCGACCTGACGCAGCATGCCCATGCCGGACTGGAAATTGCGTGCGGCGAGCATCTTGTCCAGCAAGTCCTGGGGCAGCGGCTGACCGGTTTCGTGATGCGCGGAAATCAGCGCCAGGCCCTCGGGCTCCCAGCACCAGTTTTCCATAAACTGGCTGGGCAGTTCGACCGCATCCCAGGCTACCCCGTTGATGCCTGACGCCGCAGGATAGTCGACGCCGGTCAGCAGGTGGTGCAGGCCGTGGCCGAATTCGTGGAACAGCGTGGTCACTTCATCGTGGGTCAACAGCGCCGGCTTGTTGCCTACCGCGGGAGTGAAATTGCACACCAGGTAGGCAATCGGCCGCTGCAACTTACCATCCTGCAGGCGCCGACGATCACGGCAACCGTCCATCCAGGCGCCGCCGTTCTTGTGGCTGCGGGCGTACAGGTCAAGGAAGAACTGGCCGATGACTTCGCCCTGTTCCAGCACCTCAAACAGCCGCGCGTCCTTGTGCCAGCGATCAAACTCGCTGACTTCACGAAACTGAATGCCGTATAGATGCTCGACCACCGAGAACATGCCAGTCAATACGGTATCGATCGGGAAGTAGGGCTTGAGCTCTTCCTGGGAAATGGCATAGCGATGTTGTTGCAGCTGTTCGCTGTAGTAGCCGACATCCCAGCTTTGCAGATCGTTGCAGCCATGTTCGGCGGCAAATTCACGCAGCGCAGCCAGGTCCTGGCCGGCGAAATTCTTGCTGCGGCTGCCCAGGTCGCGCAGAAAACTGACCACCTGATCGGTGCTCTCGGCCATCTTGGTGGCCAGTGAAAGCTCGGCGAAATTGGCGAAGCCGAGCAGTTCGGCCAGCTCCTGGCGCAGGGCCAGGATCTCGCTGATCAGCGGGCCGTTATCATGCTCGCCGGCCTGTGGCCCGAGCTCTGACGCGCGTGTGCAGTAGGCGGTGTACAGTTCCTCGCGCAGGGCGCGGTCGCGTGCGTAGGTCATGACGGCGTAGTAGCTGGGGAACTCCAGGGTGATCAGCCAGCCTTCCAGCTGCTTGGCTTCGGCGGCCTGCTTGGCCTGGGCCAGTGCCGATTCGGGCAGACCGTCCAGCTGGGCCACATCGCTAATCTGTTTGGTCCAGGCCTGGGTGGCATCCATCAGCTGGTTGGAAAAGGTGCTTTGCAGTTCCGACAGGCGCATCTGCAGCTCGCCGTAGCGCTTTTGCTGTTCGGCGGGCAGTGCAATGCCGGACAGGCGGAAATCCCGAAGTGCGTGCTCGACAATGGTCTGCTGGGCCTGATCCAAGCGCTTGAAGGTGTCGCCCTCGGCCAGTTGCTGATAGGCGGCAAACAGCTTCTGGTTCTGGCCCATCTCGGTGCTGAACTCACTCAGCAGCGGCAGGCAGCTGTTGTAGGCGTCGCGCAGCGCGGGGGTGTTCATCACCGCGTTCAGGTGCCTGACCGGTGACCAGGCCCGACCGAGTTTCTCGCCCATGTCGTCCAGCGGTTCGATCAGGTTGGCCCAGGTCCATTGCCCAGGCGGATTGTCCAGCAGTTGGGCTAGCGTCGCGCGGCTGTCGGCCAGAACCTGCTCGATGGCAGGCTTGACGTGCTCGGCACGGATGCTGCTGAAAGGAGGCAGGTCGTAGGATTGCAGAAGCGGATTGGACGAGGTCATGACATTTCCTGAAGGTGTTGACTGAATCATTAGGCTGTATCTTATTGAATATGATGATGCTTGGCACGGCTACTGGATTTTATTAATAGTGACAAGAGCTTTCCTTAATGGAGATTACCCATGAATGTACGCACGTTGAGCGGCAAGTCGCCGCAATTGGGCCGGGGCGTTTTTGTCGACCCGTCCGCCGTAGTGATTGGCGACGTCGAATTGGCCGATGATTGCTCGGTTTGGCCGTTGACCGTGATTCGCGGGGACATGCAGCGTATTCGTATTGGTGCACGTACCAGCGTACAGGATGGCAGCGTGCTGCACATTACCCATGCTGGACCCTTCAATCCGGATGGCTACCCACTCAACGTGGGTGATGATGTGACCATCGGGCACAAGGTTTTGTTGCATGGCTGCACCATCGGCAATCGGGTACTGGTCGGTATGGGCAGTATTGTCATGGATGGCGCGGTGGTGGAAGACGAGGTGATCATCGGTGCCGGCAGCCTGGTGCCGGCGCAGCACACACTGGTGTCGGGCTATCTGTATATGGGCAGCCCGGCCCGGCAGGTACGGCCGCTGACCGAGAAGGAACGCCGCTTTTTTACCTACACGGCGGCCAACTATGTACGTTTGAAAGATGAGTATCTGGCCTAGCAGAGTCTGCGCTGACGCGACTGTCGCAAACCTGCAAGTGGGTCTATGATCAATTGATTTTATAGCCGCCGACAAAGAGATCAGATCCATGCTTCCGTGGAGAGGGGATTCGTTCAGCCTGGCGTCTCAATCCGGTGCTACGGGTCTGGTAGAGAAAGACCAGCGGGCGCTGATGGGCATTGTCTTTCTTGCCTCCAGCCTTACTCTGGGGATATTCGGCGTATTGCAGCTGGTCTCTGGCCGTTACCTGCTCGGCATCGTCGAGTTAGTGGCCTGTGGCGCTCTGCTGTGGTGCAGCAGGCGGATGATCAGCGCCACGCGCCCGCTGCTGTGGATTTATGGCTACCTGCTCCCGCTGTACAGCTTTCTGATCTATATCATTCTGATGCCGGACGCGTCGCACAGCGCCTTCGTCTGGGTCTATCTGATACCGGTGCTGTCCTATCTGCTGCTCGGCCGGCTCGCCGGTTTGCTGCTGTCCTTGCCTTTTATTATTGCCGCGACCCTAGCCTATCTTTATCGGTTTGGTTTCCCTGCATCCACCTCTGGATGGATTGATCTGGGCAACGCGATGCTCTGTGGCCTGGTGATTCTGCTCTTTATGCATCTGTATGAGTCCCGGCGCGCTGCCGCCCAGCGGGCGCTCGAGCATCTGGCCGAGATAGACGCGCTAACCGGGGTGGCTAATCGCGGCAGCTTCCAACGGGCGTTGGAGCGCAGTATCGATGAGGCTGCGCGCAGTCATTCCGGGCTGGTGCTGGTGATGATGGACGTGGACTTCTTCAAGCAGGTCAATGATCGTTGGGGTCATGCTGTGGGCGATGCCGCCTTGCAGCATATCTGTGCCTGCATTGCACAGCGGCTGCGGCGTACGGATACCCTCGGCCGGCTGGGCGGTGAAGAGTTTGGCATACTGCTGCGCAATACCGATGCGCACGCCGGCCTTGAATTGGTGGAAAAGCTGCGCCAGCAGATAGTCATCACGCCACTGCAGCACGCGGGTCAGCACATCCCGCTCTCGGCCACCTTCGGGCTGGCGCAGATGGGCGTTGATGGCATGAGTGCCTTCGAGCTGTATCGTTGCGCCGATCAGCGGCTGTATCGTGGCAAGGCGGCGGGGCGCAATCAGCTGATCGACCGGGACGCTGGTTTCGGATAGCCAACTAGCAGGCAATCAGCCCGATGAATAATACCGCTATGTTCGGTGACTTGGCAGCTGCCTGGTTTATGCTCTGTGGGTCAGGGCGCACTTGGCCCCTTTTTCTGTTTTCAACCATTCGAGGCTTTTCATGTCTGCCTACAGCAATCGCAAAGTAGTACTCAACCAGCGCCCGCAGGGCGAAATCAAGGATGGCGACCTGGTCATCAAGCAGGAGCCGGTGCGTGACCTGAAGGACGGCGAAGTCCTGATCAAGACCCTGTGGCTGTCATTGGACCCCTATATGCGCCCGCGCATGAATGACAGCAAGGGCTATATGGATCCGATTGAAATCGGTGCGACGATTGTCGGTGAAAGCGTCGGCCGGGTGGTCGAGTCCAAATCGCCCAACTATGCCGTCGGCGATGTAGTGACCAGCTATTCCGGCTGGCAGGAATACAGCATCATCCAGGGCGATGCGCCGATGGTCTACAAGGTCCAGGATCACGGCATTCCGCTGCAGGCTTATCTCGGCGTCGCCGGCATGCCGGGGCGTACCGGCTATTGCGGCCTGACCTATGTCGGCAAGCCCAAGGCCGGCGAAACCGTGGTGGTCTCGGCGGCCTCCGGTCCAGTAGGCACCGTAGTCGGGCAGACTGCCAAGCAACTGGGTTGCCGGGTGGTCGGCGTCGCGGGTGGTGAAGACAAGTGCCGTTATGTGGTCGAGGAACTGGGTTTTGACGAGTGCGTCGATTACAAGGCCGGCAACCTGGAAGAGGATCTCAAGGATGCCTGCCCGAACGGCATCGATGTGTATTTCGAAAACGTCGGTGGTGCGGTGACCCGCGCCGTAGCCAAGCTGCTCAATAGCGGTGCGCGCGTACCGATTTGCGGTTTTGTCTCGGCCTACAATGCCGAAGATGCGAGCAAGGTCGAGACGCCTTTTCATGTGTTTGGCGCGCTGGAAGACAAGCCCGAGCACCGCTTCTTCCTGGTCACCGAGTGGCAGGACCAGCACCAGGAAATCACCGCGCATCTGGCTGAGCAGATCGCCTCGGGCAAGATCAAATACCGCGAAACCATCGCCGAGGGTCTGGACAGTGCGGTAGAAGCCTTCAAGGGCATGCTCAAGGGCAAGAACTTTGGCAAGCAGCTGGTCCGCATCGCCGAGTAAGGCCTTGGCTCGCCGCTACGCCTGTATGGCATGGCGGCGAGCTGGCTTATCCCTCAGCACTGTTGTCCCGCAACAGTGCTCCGCTAGGGAGCTTGGCTCAGCTCAGGCTGGCGCCCGCTATGGCAAGTAAATCCGGAACTCGCCACCGTCCAGCGGGCCGTCATTGAGCAATTGAATATGCCCCTGCTGGCCATTGCGCTGGTGCAGTTCGGCAATCCGCTGACCGAAATACAGGCCGAGCCCGGTGCTGCCGGTGCTCATATTGATGCCCAGCACGTAATCGGACTGGTCCTCGATCATGCTCGGCGGGTAACCCTGGCCGTCGTCGCTGATGGAAATCACCAACTGCTCGTTCTCGACCCAGGCCTGCAGGTGAATCGCCGAGCGCGCATAGCGAATCGAATTGTTGATCACGTTAGCCACCACCGAGCCGACCAATTCTGCATCAAAGAACGCCAGTTGACCGTCCTCCTCGACCTGGTAGGTACCGGTGATGTGCCGTGAGGCAAGAATCTCGGCATGTCGCGCCAGCTGCGCCTGGAGAAAGTCCTCGACTTCCAGCCAGGCCGGTTGCATGGGCAGTTGGTTGACGCCCAGTTTATACAGGCTGAGCATCTGCACCAGCATGCCGTTCAGGCGCAGGGATTCGTATTCGATTACCCCGCGCTCGCGATTGTCGGCGAGGTCGGCGGGCAGGTCGGCGGACCATTGCTGGTACGCCTGCATCAACATGCCCAGCGAGTTCTTCATGTCATGCACGGTAGAGGCGATCACCGTGGAAAAATCCAGGCCCGCGGGCGGGTTTTGCTGGTCGTCGCTCACAGACCGGCTACCGTTTTGCAGAG
>JAWOGT010000252.1:0-4176 GCA_046496585.1 Halopseudomonas sp. | reverse complement strand
TCAGGCTCGCATTCATCACGGTTCCAGCCCATTCGGCGCCCTGCCGATCCACCAGCAGGCAGGCGTCATGTTCCGTGTCGAGCTTGCTCCAGATCCGTTCACTGACCAGCTCTGCGAGGTGCTTGCCGGTCGCCTTGCGCAGCACCCAGCCAAGGACTTCGGTATGCACGGTACGGTAGATAAAGCGCTCGCCGTGCTCACCATCCGCGCCGATCGTGGGCAAATAACTGTACAACTCGCGCTGTCCGGCGAAGTCCGCGGGGGCCGGTAGCATGCCCGCAGCCAAGGCATAGTTGATCACGTCAGATTCAGCGTCCGCGTACACTTCGCTGTAGTCGATATCCGCGGTCATGTTCAGCAATTGCTGCACAGTCGCACCCTCCCAACCACTGCCCAGCAACTCCGGCACGTAGTCAGTGATTTGCGCCCGGCCATCGAGCACGCCCTCCTCCATCAGTTGGGTTGCCAACAGGCCAGCGAAAGACTTGGTCATCGACCACATCATGTGCGGTTGGTGTTCCGGCATACCCTCATGATAGGCTTAATAGATCACTTTGCCGTCTTTCATGATCAAGGTGGCATCCGCGTAGGACGCGCTCAGGTAATCGGTAAAACTCAGCCTACGCCCGTCCGGGCTGGTAAAAGTCAGCGCGTCAATTTCAGCCTGGCGGTCCTCGCCGAGCGGCAAGGGCACGGCCGCACCAGGCCCTCTGGCTATCGCCCGTGACGGCAGCAGCTCGCGCATGTGGTGGAAGGCCCAGCGCACCTTGGGATATTCGGTGAGGAAATTGGCCGCAGTCACCTGCTTGTCTGCAGCCGGCGGGAAGCCCTGCATCAATTGCAGCCGGTCCAGCCGGACACTCTCCGGCGTCGGCAGCGCCGGTGCCTGATCCTGCGCCAGCAAAGGGGTTGGAGTAGTCATCAGCGTCACCAGAATCAGCGAGGAAAGTGTGCCGGCAAGGCGGGATCGTGGAGCAAGCATAAAGTGTCCGCTCATTGTTGTTGTCTTCCCCAGAGACTAAACCAATGTCAGGCAAAAAATCAGCCCTGACAGGGCCAATGCAGCGACTTATTCAGTCAGCGAATCAGTTGGCATTCGATAGTGCGCACAAGGTGCGCAGAGTGCGAGAAAATGTCGCAGCCTCATGAAATACCGTGCGCAAGCTAACCGAGTGGCTCAATATGGAAATGCACCTGTAGTGTGGGATCATCGCTACCAAGGTCGCCAAGAAGGGAAATGTCCAGGATGCACAGACAACCAATATCGGCAGTCAATGAGGTTACACCATGAAAATACTAACGGGACTGGCGCTTACCGCCTTGTTCGGCATGGCCAGTCTGCCAGCGTATGCCTGCACGCCAGAGGAAGCTCAGGTCAAGGCCGAAGAACTGGCCGAGACTATCCATCGGCTCGCTGATGGTGATCCGGTAAAGGCCAACGCGTTGTACCAGCAACTGCTTGAATTGCAAGTACGCGAGCCCACCCGCAGTGACCATGGGGCTTGCAAGGCATACGATCGGATCATTAAAGAGCTGGAAGAGAACGCCGCCGAATAAGCTTTTAATATCGAATAATTTGATCTAAAGCAGGCATTTTTTGCACTGTTTAATCAATTTAGTCCTCTCTAGAATAATGGCATAACTCAACAGGAGATATGCCATGGCGGCTTCAGTCAATCGCGATCTGGTCGAAGTATTACAGGGTAAAGCGGCCTCCGACGGCGATGGCGTCAAGCTCAAGCGCGTGTTCGGTGGCAGTGGCGCCGAACGCTTCGACCCATTCCTGATGCTGGATGAATTCGGCTCCGAAGACGCGGCCGATTATATCGGCGGCTTTCCCGCGCATCCGCACCGGGGCTTCGAAACCGTTACCTACATGCTCGAAGGCCGCATGCTGCATGAGGATCATCTGGGCAACCGGGGTCTGTTGGAACCCGGCGGCGTGCAGTGGATGACCGCGGGTCGGGGCATCATTCATTCCGAGATGCCACAGCAGGCTTCCGGCCGCATGCGCGGCTTTCAACTATGGGTGAACTTGCCCGGCTCGGAAAAGATGCAGCCGGCGTCCTACACTGACCTGCCCTCCTCCGCCGTTACCGAGCAGACGCTGCCCGGTGGCGGCAAGCTCAGAGTCATCGCCGGGGCGATTGATCTGGGTCATGGCCTGGCGACCGGGCCCATCCAGGGCAAGTCCACCGAGCCGCTGTATCTCGACCTGCATCTGCTGCCGGATGAACGCGTCACCTTACCGGTAGCCGCGCAGCTCAACGCCATGCTGTATGTCTACGAGGGGCAGGTCAGTAACCACGGACGCGAACAGCCAGCCCTGTTAGGCACAAGCCGACTGGGCCGCTTGGGCTCCGGCAACCAGATTGATATCTCGGCCGGGAAACAGGGCGCCAGGCTACTGCTGATTGGCGGAAAGCCATTGGGCGAGCCCATCGTGCAATACGGCCCCTTTGTAATGAACAGCAGGGAAGAAATAGAACAGGCACTGCGCGATTACCGCGACGGACGCCTGGCCAGCTGAATCAGGCGCCTGGCCGGAGCAACGTCAGAGTATCGGCGTGCGCCCTGCCAGCGCGTGGGCCAGCGTGCCGCCATCAATGTATTCCAGCTCACCGCCCAAGGGCACACCGTGCGCAATGCGCGATACCTTGATACCTCTGGGTTTGAGCAGAGTGGCAATGTAGTGTGCCGTGGCTTCGCCTTCGACTGTCGGATTGGTCGCCAGAATCACCTCGGCGACCTCAGCCCTTTCTACCGCCTCAAGCAGCACAGGAATACCGATCTCGGCTGGACCCAGCCCGTCTATGGGCGAGAGCTGGCCCTTGAGCACAAAATAACGCCCGTTGAAACCACCGGCCTGCTCCACCGCCCAGACATCGGCCGGGCTCTGCAACACGCACAGCAGGCTGCTGTCGCGGCGCGGATCAGTGCAGATCGCACACACGTCATGCTCGCTCAGGGTCCGGCAACGGCTGCAATAGCCCACCCCGTCCATCGCAGTCAGCAGCGCCTCAGCCAAATGCCGAGCCACATCCCGGTCACGTTCAAGCAAATGCAGCGCCATGCGCTGGGCGGTCTTCGGGCCGACCCCGGGCAGGCCACGCAGGCCATCGATCAAACGCCGAATCAAAGGGCTGAAACTCATTTAGCAGCCTTGCAGCAAGAGGTAATCAAATCAGAAGGGCATCTTGAAACCGTCGGGCAGATTCATGCCCTGGGTCATACCCGCCATTTTTTCCTTGTTGGTACTCTCCAGCTTGCGCACCGCGTCATTGAAGGCGGCGGCGACCAGATCTTCAAGAATCTCCTTGTCTTCGCTCATCAGACTGTCATCCAGCGTGACCCGCTTGACGTCGTGCCGACCATTCATTATGACTGACACCAGCCCCGCACCCGCCTGGCCGGTGACCTCGGCATTGGCCAGTTCTTCCTGCATCTTCTGCATCTTTTCCTGCATTTCCTGCGCCTGCTTCATAAGCCCGGCCATGCCACCTTTCATCATGATGTTACCCTCGTTCAATACATTGATATAAATACACTTCAGAGCTTGGGAACGTCCACCGGACGGATGCTATCGGCGCATATTTCCGCCGAAAAGGTCTGCATCAGGCTCAGCACCAAGGGGTCCTGGCGAATACTCGATTCCGCTTCCTGCTGCCGCTTGAATTTGCGTCGGGAAGCCGCAATCGCCGGCGTTTCCTGCTCCGGCGCTCTGGTTATGACCTCCAGCTCAACGCTGAGGTTCATATGCTCGTTGATCGCCTGCTGCAAGCGCAGGCGATGATTCTCGTTATACAGTGCACTGTGTCCGGGATCCAGGTGCAGCGTCCAGGCCTCGGTCGAGCGCGCGACCAGTTGGCAGTGCGCGGCAATGCTCTGCGTCAGGCCGCTGAGACCCAGCCCGAGAAAAATCTGCAACCATTCGCCGGCCAGGCCACTGGCCGGCGGCAGGTCGCTGATGCTGTCTTCAGCCCAGGCAGCCTCTGCGGCTAACAAATCAACCGGGTCGGGCTCAGGCTGCCAGTCACTCAGATACTGACTGACGTCCAGCACCTCGTCGTCCCTGTCGCTATCGTTAGCGTCGCTATCGTCGTTGCCCGCATCAGCCTCGGGAATGGCTTGCAGCCACTCCGCTGGCGGCTCATTCAGCGGCGGCTTGACCGGCAT
>JAWOGT010000199.1:0-3436 GCA_046496585.1 Halopseudomonas sp. | reverse complement strand
CCATGACCTGCGCACATCGCTGTTCAATAATTTCCTGACGCTGCCTAACCAATATTTTGACAATCACAACTCCGGTCACCTGGTCTCGCGGGTCACCTTCAATACCACCATGGTCACAGGTGCGGCCACCGATGCGATCAAGGTGGTGTTTCGTGAGGGCATGACGGTGATCTTTTTGTTTGCCTATCTGCTCTGGATGAACTGGAAGCTGACGCTGGTGCTGATGGCGATTCTGCCGGTGATTGGCTTGATGGTGAACAGCACCAGCAAGAAATTCCGCAAGCAAAGCAAGAAGATTCAGACGGCAATGGGCGATGTGACCCATGTGACGTCGGAAACCATCACGGGTTACCGTGTGGTGCGGAGTTTTGGTGGCGAGCAGTACGAGACAGAGCGTTTCGACAAGGCCAGCGAGGCCAACCGCCAGCGCGGGTTGAAGATGACGCGCACCGGTGCGGTATTTACCCCAACCTTACAGTTGGTGACTTACGGCGCCATGGCTTTCGTCATGTTCCTGGTGCTGTATCTGCGGGGTGATGCGACGGCGGGGGATCTGGTGTCTTACATTACCGCTGCGGGTTTGTTGCCCAAACCGGTGCGACAGCTGTCTGAAGTCAGTGCCAATATTCAGAAAGGTATCGCCGCGGCGGAAAGTATTTTTGAGCAGTTGGATGAAGAGCCTGAAACAGATACTGGAACAGTAGAGATTGATCGCGTCAGCGGCAGGATTGCCGTCAAGGGACTGAAGTTCAGCTACCCCAATACCGACAAACTGGTGCTGGACGATATCAACTTTACCATCGAGCCCGGCCAGATGGTCGCCCTGGTGGGGCGCTCCGGCAGTGGCAAGTCGACCCTGGCCAGCCTGATTCCGCGGTTCTATCAGCATACCGAAGGCGAGATTCTGATCGACGGTGTAGACGTGGCGGACTACAAGCTGCGCAACCTGCGCCGGCATATTGCTCTAGTCACCCAGCACGTCACGTTGTTCAATGACACTGTCGCCAATAATATTGCGTACGGCGACCTCGCTGGCGCACCGCGAGATGCGATTGAAGAAGCGACCGAGAAGGCTTATGCCAAGGAATTCATCGATAAGTTACCCCACGGCCTAGATACCATGGTCGGAGAGAATGGCGTGTTACTGTCCGGCGGGCAGCGTCAGCGTCTGGCGATTGCCAGGGCGTTGCTCAAGAACGCGCCTCTGCTGATTCTCGACGAGGCCACCTCGGCATTGGATACTGAGTCGGAACGGCATATCCAGGCGGCGCTGGATAGGGTTATGGAAGGCCGGACGACGCTGGTGATCGCCCATCGGCTGTCGACTATCGAGAAGGCCGATATCATCATGGTGATGGACCAGGGCCGCATTGTGGAACGCGGTAGCCATGCCGAGCTGATCGCGCAAAAGGGCTATTACGCGCGCTTGCACAGCATGCAGTTCCAGGATGACAGCAAGTCCGAATCCTGAGATTACTGGCCCTAATTGGCCGACAGAAGACAGGTGTACACGCTATATGAAACTGACCATGCCCCGTTTTGACTCCGCCCCGGTTCTGGTGGTCGGTGATGTGATGCTGGATCGCTACTGGCACGGACCTACGCACCGGATTTCCCCGGAAGCGCCAGTGCCGGTGGTGAAAGTCGAGCTGATTGAAGATCGCCCTGGTGGTGCCGGCAACGTGGCCTTGAACATAGCCAGCTTGGGTGCGCCCGCCTGGCTGGTGGGCGTCACCGGGGATGACGAGGCGGCGCTGAGCCTGAAGCAGCGTCTGAACGCAGCAGGGGTGTATTGTGCCTTTCAGGCGCATCCGGGCCAGACTACCATCACCAAGCTGCGGGTCATGAGTCGCCACCAGCAACTGATCCGGCTGGATTTTGAGGAGCCGTTCAAGACCGATGGTCAGGCGCTGCTCGATTCCGTGCGTGGCTTGCTGGACAAGGTCAAGGTCATGATTCTGTCGGATTATGGCAAGGGCGCACTGGTCAACCATCAAGCGCTCATTGCGCTGGCGCGCGAGCGCGGCGTACCGGTGCTGGCCGACCCCAAGGGCAAGGATTTCAGCATCTATCGCGGCGCGACCTTGATCACCCCCAACCTGTCAGAGTTTGAAGCGGTGGTGGGCCATTGTTCAAGCGAGCAGATGTTGGTCGACAAGGGCATGGCGCTGATTGCCGAGCTGGAGCTCGGGGCCATGCTGATTACCCGCAGTGAACACGGCATGACCCTGCTCCGTCAGGACGAGCCGGCCATGCACTTGCCCGCGCGCGCGCGGGAGGTGTTCGATGTCACCGGCGCGGGCGATACGGTAATTTCCACCTTGGCCACAGCGCTGGCGGCGGGGGAGAGTCTGCCGCATGCGGTTGGCTTGTCTAACCTGGCAGCGGGTATCGTGATTGGCAAGCTGGGCACTGCCGCTGTGAGCGCGCCGGAGCTGCGCCGCGCGGTCCAACGTGAGCAGGGTAGCGAGCGGGGCGTGTTGGGCATTGAGCAATTGCTTCAGGCGGTGGAGGATGCGCGTGCGCACGGCGAACGTATTGTCTTTACCAATGGCTGCTTCGATATCATTCATGCCGGCCATGTGGGTTATCTGGAAGAAGCCCGCAGTCTGGGTGACCGGCTGATTGTGGCGATCAATGACGATGCCTCGGTGGCTCGCTTGAAAGGCCCGGGGCGCCCGATCAACAGCGTTGATCGGCGGATGGCGGTGCTGGCGGGTCTTGGCGCGGTGGATTGGGTGATCAGCTTCGCCGAGGATACGCCGGAGGCGCTCTTGACGCAGATCAAGCCTGACGTGCTGGTCAAGGGCGGCGATTACAGCGTTGATCAGGTGGTCGGTGCACCGATTGTGCAAGCAAGCGGCGGTGCAGACCTAACTGTGCCAGGATGATCTCCGGCGCTTTGGGTTGGATGAAATGCTCATAGAATGGAGCCAGCAACTTAAAATGACCTGGATCTCGTTTCATATTTGTACTGGCTCCTATTACTCTAATATTAGATTTTCGCTGCAATATCTTCTTTCGCCCGCGCGATGAAGTCCGCCACCAGTATGGGACCGGGGTTCTCACCGTTGCGCAAGCGTAACGCGACTTGCCCACTCTCCTGCTCCTTGTCGCCGATGACCAGCATATAAGGGATCTTCTGGTTCTGGGCGTCGCGGATCTTGGCGTTCATGCGCTCAGGGCGTTCGTCGACGATGACGCGCAGACCGGCTTCCTTCAGTTCCTGCGCCCCCTGCCTGGCGTAGTCCAGGTGACGGTCGGCGATGGGAATCATGGCCGCCTGCACCGGAGCAAGCCATACCGGGAACGCCCCGGCGTAGTGTTCGATCAGCACGCCAAAGAACCGCTCCAGGCTGCCGAGCAGCGCGCGGTGGATCATGTACGGGCGGTGCGGCTGACCGTCCTCACCGATGTAGGTGAGATCGAAGCGCTC
>JAWOGT010000124.1:0-25924 GCA_046496585.1 Halopseudomonas sp. | reverse complement strand
TACGCCCGACAAGATCGAAATCAAGAAATTCGATCCCGTCGTGCGCAAGCACGTGATGTACAAGGAAGGCAAGATCAAATAAGGTCCGCCTTCCGCAATAAAAAACCCGCTTTGGCGGGTTTTTTATTGTCTGCATTTCAGCTTGTAGCGCTTGCTGCTGGTACCTCAAGGCTCGCCACCAACGGCAAAGTTAGGCAGCCGACCGACGGCTTGGGTGAACGCGAAGGGGATGGAAACAGTATCCAGACCGACGTTCTTCTGGACCACGAAGTGCAGATGTGGGCCGGTACTGTTGCCCGTGTTGCCCGACTGGCCCAGCGGGGTACCGACGCTGACGCGCTGGCCCTCGTGGACCACCACCGAGCGGTGTTTGAGATGCAGGTAGACGCTCATGGTGCCGTCATCATGCAGCAAGCGGACAAAGTTGCCTGAGGGGTGGGTGCCGCGACCTGACTGGTTATTCTCGGTTTTGACCACCACGCCGGGGCGTGCCGCGACAATCGGCGTGCCTTCCGGCATGGCGATATCGATGGCGTAGCGGCCTTTCGGCCCGGTATGGCTGTAACCGCCGCCGGGACCCTGGGTAACGCGGAAGGGGCCGCCTTGCCAAGGCAGAGGATAATCCTGAGAGGCATGCTGTGCCCGAGGGTCGCCCAGCGCGTGCCTGAGCTTGTAGTTGTAGCTAGGCTGGCCTGCCCCAGGCTTGGGCGCCAGCGTCAGCAGGCGCAGCTGCTGGCGCGGTTGCAGGAGCCAGCGCACCGGCTTGTCAGGTACGCCAAGCAGATTTTTTGCCGACTCGATGCTCAGCTCCACCTCGACCGGTGCGAACAGGTCGTTGTGCACGATCAGCGTTTCACCGCCGGCATGCTTGTTGGTGGTGACGTAAACGTCCTCACTGACAGTGTTGACCATGGCATCGCCAAACACGATGGTTTCAGCGCCCTTGGTTTTTTTATCGGTATAGGTGACGACGCCGTTGCTGTCGACGTACTTGTAGATCGTCGATGCCAGCAATAGGGGGCTTGCCAGCAGCAGGGCCAGGCCGGTGAAGAAGGTCCGCATCCTTTGCAACCTCTCATGATAGGTGTTGGCTAGAAGCCAGAGTCTAACCCTTTGCGCGTGCCGTAGCGACCCGTACCCAGGCGCAGTTCAAGATCAGCGCGGCATCGTCGGCGCGGGCTGCAGTGAATAGGTCCGCAGCGTCGCGGCGAAATCCTGCAGGGCTTTGATGCCGCTGGTTTCCGCCTGGTGACACCATTCACGCAAGGCTTGCAGCATGTCATGGCCATTGGCGCTGGTGCGGCCCCAGATCTGCTGCAGCGCCAGGCGCTTTTCATAGATTACCTGCAGCGACTGGCTCTGCGCCAGTACGCGCTGCAGTTTCTCTTCGTTCTGGCTGTCCAGCAGACTGCTTTCGCGACTCAGAAGACGCTTGGCGCGGCGGAACAGGTGACGAGCGGATTCATCGACCCGCTGCATTTCCTGTTGTACCAAGGGCTTGATCACCAGCTTGCGATACTGCGCCATGATCTGAAAGCGGTTGTTCAAGATGGCCATGGCGGTATCCATGTCCAGCGTCTGCTTGCCCTCGACCCGATGCGCGATCGGCGCCGTGCGGCGCACCTTGGCGAGCCCCAGCAGGCTGAACAGGCGGATCCACATCCAGCCGATATCGAATTCCCATTTCTTCACCGACAACTTGGCCGAATTCGGGTAGGTATGGTGATTGTTGTGCAGTTCTTCACCGCCGATCAACACGCCCCAGGGCATGATGTTGGTGGCGGCGTCCTTGCATTCGAAGTTGCGGTAGCCCAGCGCATGGCCCAGACCATTGATGACGCCGGCGGCCAGCAGCGGAATCCACATCATCTGTACCGCCCACACGGTCATGCCGAGCACACCGAACAAGGCCAGGTCGATCACTGCCAACAGGCTCACGCCGGCAATCCGGAAACGGCTGTACAGATTGCGCTCGATCCAGTCATCCGGGCAGTTCTTGCCATAGATACGCAGGGTTTCCTGGTTCTTGGCCTCGGCCATGTACAGCTCGGCACCCTTGCGCAGCACCGTCGACAGACCCTTGTGCACTGGGCTGTGGGGATCTTCCGGGGTTTCGCACTTGGCGTGGTGCTTGCGGTGGATAGCCGTCCACTCGCGGGTATTCATGCCGGTCGTGAGCCACAACCAGAAGCGGAAAAAATGCTGCAGCGCAGGGTGCAACTCGAGTGCACGGTGGGCCGAGTAGCGGTGCAGATAGACAGTGACGCCGACGATGGTGATGTGTGTCAAAACCAGAGTTACGGCCAGAATTTGCCAGCCGCTGAGTTGCAGTAAACCTTGATACCACATAGGGCTTGTAAACCTCTTTGAGCGATCCCGGGAAAAACACCGGCTTTCGATTATGGACCAGGGCAGTGGTAATTGACACGACCGTCAGTCGACCGGAGAGGTCCAAGGGCCAGGTGTGTAACAGGGATTGTAGATTGCGGAATTAATTCTACAAACGCGCTACAAATATAGTGCAACCCACATAACACCCTCCCTGGAGAATACTATGTTTGCACTCACTCAAAACTTCACCCAGCGCGTGCGCTACACGCTTTTGGCTATGTTCAGCGCCAGCCTGCTGGTCGCGGCGCCGGTGTATGCTGCCAGCCATGGCGACAAGAAAGCCGGTGCCGATATTGTCGATACCGCCGTTGCGGCCGGCAACTTTGAAACCCTGGTCACCGCTGTACAGGCCGCCGGCCTGGTGGACACCCTGAAAGGCGAAGGCCCCTTTACGCTGTTTGCGCCTACTGACGAAGCCTTCGCCAAGATCCCGCAAGCGGACCTTGACGCCCTGTTGGCCGACAAGGAAAAGCTCACTGAAGTGCTGACCTACCACGTTGTGTCCGGCAAAGTAATGGCCGCTGACGTGGTCAGCATGACCAGTGCTGAAACCGTTCAGGGCAGCTCGTTGACCATTGATGCCAGCGATGGGGTGAAAGTGGACAACGCCACTGTCACCGCCACGGACATCAAGGCCAGCAATGGCGTGATTCACGTGATCGATACGGTGTTGATGCCAGGCATGTAAGGCTGGTAGTGCGGTAACGGAAGGGCAGACTCAGGTCTGCCCTTTTTTTTATGCGTCAGGCATTCGCATAACCACTCACTTCAACAAATTCTCCTCATCCGAGGTGCGCAGCTCCTCTGCCACCTGCTTGTCTATGCTCAAATCGGCTGCGGTATCCACCGCGCTGGCGGTCGGGATTGGCGCGGGTGCGCTGACCGGTGCCGAGGGTGCAGGCTGTTTGGTCTTGTCGAGCAGGACCCGGTAGGTGGCTTCGGGCGTGACTATGGCCGCCTGGTCGAAGGTGGCTTTGAGGATGCGAATGGCTTCGCTGCGGGATTTCTGGAAATCGCTGTCGCGTTGATCAATCCAGGCCAGGAAGCGCAGTTGTACGCTGCTCTCGCCGAGTTCCATGACCAGACCCTGGGGTTCCGGGTCAGCTAGTACGCCAGGGATGCCACGCAAGGCCTCGATACCCAGTTGGCGCGTCTTGGCCAGGTCATGAAGGGTCGAGATGCTGACATTGAACTCGAAGCGCCGCAGCGGGTTGCGGCTGAAGTTGGTCATGGCGGAGGTGATGATCAGGCTGTTGGGAATGCGCAGGTGATTGCCGTCGCGGGTCATCAATACCGTATCGCGCGAAGTCAGGCGCATGACCTTGCCGTTGAAGGCCCCAACCTCCACCTGATCGCCAATCCCGAACGGATTGCGCGCGCTGAGCAGCACGCCGGCAAGATAGTTCTCGACAATATTGCGAAACGCGAAACCCACGGCAATACCGGCGACGCCAGCGATACCCAAAATGGCGCCGACTAACGCCGTGGCATCCATTATCTCCAGGGCGATGACAAAGCCGATAGCGGTCAACAGCAGCCGGACAATCCGCTTGCCGAGGTTGGCCGCCAGTTCCGACAGGCCTATGCGTCGCAGCCAGGTGGCATGATTGCCGACCCACCAGCCTAAAAAAGCAAAGGCAATGACGATGGCCAATGCGACCATGGCGACGGGGAGGGTATGTAAAGCGCTGGCGCTCATCTCCTTGAGACGCCGCGTCAAGGGTTGTACCCGAGCGCTAATATTGACCTCGTCATCGAGACGATTCTGCACGTAAATAACGCCTTCAACCCGGCTGGCGATATCGCGGATATCCCGCGCGGCCCGCGCGCTGCTGACATCGCCGCTGAGTGTCACCACCCCGGCATTGACCTCAATGGCAATGGCATCCAGTCCGTCAATCGCACCCAGTACCTGAGCCAGGCGTTGCTGGATGGCTTCGTCCTGAGGCGCGTCGACCACGCGGATTTCAGCCTCCGCGGCATTCGCTTCCTGGCCATGGGCCGGGGCTATCCAGGCCAATAGCACAATGAGGGTGGCGAGCAGTGGCTTGGTCATCATCGGGCTCTTCATGGGTAATGGGCAGGATCTGGTGCGGTGAACAGCAGTTTAGAGCAAGACAGCAGGGGAACCTATCGGAACCAAGTCGGGCTGCGTCCAGTCACAGATAGCGTCTTTTTAACTAAGAGGTTACCGATGCGACTGAAATTACTAACGTTGTGCTCCGCCCTGATGTTTGCATCCGGCGCGGTGTTGGCGAATCAACCGAACGTCTATGGGGTCAGTGAGAAGGCGCTGTTGCCTGAGCTGGGTCTTGAAATGCCGGCCAAACTGGATACCGGTGCGGTCACCGCCTCCCTGAGTGCGCAGAACATCCAGCTATTCAAACGCGACGGCGAAGACTGGGTCCGTTTCGAGCTGGCGGTTGAAGGTGATAAAGAGGGCAAGGAGCTGGAGCTGCCGGTGGTGCGCATCAGCCAGATCAAGCGGCGTGCCGCTGATATTCCCGAAGGTGAAAGCAACGATTACACCACCCGGCCGGTGATCGAAATGAAGGTGTGCATGGGTGATGTGGAGCAGGATATCGAAGTCAATCTGACCGACCGTACCTCGTTTTCCTATCCCCTGCTGATTGGCTCTACCGCATTGCAGCAGTTTGATGCGATGGTCGATCCCGGTCTCAAGTATTCGGCAGGCAGCCCGGCCTGTACTGGCTGAGCGGTGTGTTGATCGGACCAAGCCGGAGCTTTCGCTCCGGCTTTTTCGTTTCCGGCCAGTCAGTTAGCGTTGCCCAGCTTGTAGGCCAGAACATAATCACCGATTGTTGTGCCGATCGAGCCATGTCCACCCGCCACCAGCACCACCATCTGCTCGCCCTGGCTATTCATGTAGGTCATGGGTGTCGCCTGGCCGCCGGCGGGAATGCGTTGCTCCCACAACTGCTCACCGTCAGTCAGGCGATAGGCGCGGAAGTAGTCATCAACGGTGGCGGCCAGGAAGGCGACGCCGCCACGGGTGATGATCGGGCCGCCAATGCCGGGCACGCCCATCTTGATCTTCAGCGGTAGCGGGGTCATATCCTGGACCGTGCCGTTCTTGTGTTTCCAGTGAATCTCGCCGGTGCGCAGATCGGCGCCGGCGACGTAGCCCCAGGGCGGCTGCTGGCAGGGAATGCCCAACGGTGACAGGAAGGCGCTGAGCTCTACTGCATAGTCCGCACCGGCGTTTTCGTTAAGGCCCTGCTCACCCTGGTTGGTGGGGGCACCGCCGGGGGTTTGCCCATCCTGCTTGGGCACCAGCCTTGAGGTGAAAGCCAGGTATAGCGGCATGCCGAACATGACCTGCCGCTCGGGATCGACGGCAATACTGCCCCAGTTGAACACCCCAAAGTTGCCCGGATACACCAGCGTACCCTGCACGGATGGCGGGGTGTAGCGCCCCTCGTAGCGCAGCGACTGGAACTGGATGCGGCACATCATCTGGTCGACCAGACTGGTACCCCACATGTCCGCCTCGCGCAGCGGCTCGGGCGCAAAACTCAACCCGGATACCGGCTGTGTCGACGCGGTCCAGTCCCCTTCAACGGTACCTTGCGGGGCTGGCACCTCGGTAATCGGCAGCAACGGCTCACCGGTTTCCCGGTTCAGTACGTACACATCACCCTGCTTGGTTGGCACCACCAGCCCTGGCTGCAGGCCCTGTTCGGTCTGAATGTCGACCAGGCTCGGTTGCGCCGGCGTGTCCATGTCCCACAGGTCATGATGGACAAACTGCTGCACCCATTGCGCCTGGCCTGTTTCCAGGCTCAGCGCGACTACGGAACTGGCGTATTTTTCCTCTGCTGGCGTGCGATACATGCCCAGCTGGTCGGGGGTACGGTTGCCCATCGGGAAGTAGATCAGCCCCAATTCTTCATCGGCGCTGGCCACCGCCCAGCTGTTGGGTGAGCTGGTGGCGTAGCTATCGCCGTCGGCAATCGGTGCGGTGTCTTCGGGGTTGGCAGAATCCCAGTTCCAGCGCAACTCGCCAGTACGGGCGTCGTAGGCGCGAATGACACCGGAGGGCGAATTGATGTCGTAATTGTCATTCACTGAGCCGGCAACCACGATCAGCCCGGCGGTCACCACGGGAGGTGAGGTGGAATAGTAGAAACCCTTTTGCGTATACGGCATGTTGTGCATCAGGTCGAGCTCGCCGTTATCGGCAAAGTTGCTGCAGCGGGCGCCGGTGTGCGGGTCTACGGCGATCAACCGCGCATCCGAGGTGGGCATGTACAGCTGGGCGTCACAGCGGACTGCAGCCAGATCTTCGGCGGGTGCTGAAGCTGAGCTGGAGACCGCCAGGTTGGCGGCGTCCGTGGCTGGCTGCGCTTGGGGGGCCAGATAAGATACGCCGCGGCAGGTCTGGTGCTGGCGCTGGCTTTCGGCGGGTACCTTGGCGTCATGTACCCAGAGTTCTTTACCGGTATCCGCGTCCAGTGCGACCAGCCAGTTATGCGGCGTGCACAGGAACAGGCTATTGCCGATTTTCAGCGGTGTGGCCTGGTAGGTGGTTTCGAGTACGTCCTGTGGGCCTTTCAGGTCTCCGGTCTGGTATGCCCAGGCCAGCTCCAGCCCGGCAACGTTGTCCGGGGTGATCTGCACCAGCGGCGAATAACGCTGACCATAATTACTGCGGCCGTAACTTGGCCAGTCATTCTGATCAGCGGCCAACCCCAGATCGGGATCGGTGACTACCGATTCGGTAGTCAATTTGCCCTCAATCCGATGGACATCATTCAGCAGGCTGCTGAGCAGAATCAGCCCGGTTACCGCCCAGACGCCGAACAGCATCAGCGCGGGTGCACGGCTAGCCTGCCTGGCAGGCCACAAAAGGGGTATGCCGAGCAATAGTAGCAGCCCCAGCCGGGTGGCTAGCGGCCACCAGTCATGGCCACTCTCCCACAGAGCCCAGATGGCGCTGCCAGCGAGCAGCAAGGCGTACACCAGTTGCGCTGCAGTGCGCCGCGAGCGGGTCAATATGGCCACTGCCAGCAGCGCAGCACCGGCGATCGCGTAGTAGAGGCTGCCGCCTAACGCGGCCAGCCAGATACCGCCGGCCAGTAACGCCAAGCCGAGCAATGCAAGAATCAGTAACAGGACAATCATCGGTTGGCGCCTAGTTCCATGGTCATTTGAATCCACTGGCACTCGCTGCAGGCGTGCCAAGGTGCCGCTAACTACCAGTTGGGACGCTGGAAAACGCATCCAGTTCCTTCACCAGTGCTAACGGTCTGGGTTGCCCTGGCGCCACCGGCTGGGTTAGCCAGCCAAAAACACCGTTCACGGCCGCTCATCGGACATTCTTGCCTATACTGCAATGAAGTGTCGCCTGACCATCCCTGGCGCAGGCACAACCCTGGCCCCGTAGCCGTTGCCCGGCTGCGGTTCCGTCCACCAGCCACAAGCAGGTGGGTCAGGGGTCGCGGCCTACCGGCCTGACCGACCCTCGCCATCGGCAGCCACCAGAGCATGCCGGTTGAGGAGATAGATTATGCCTTTGACGGTGCACCTGCCTTACACCCGCCTGATTGACGATGCCGGCCAGCCGCTGGGCGAACTGCCAGCCTGGACTGCAGATCACACATTACTATTGTCCTTGTACCAGAACATGCAGCGCGTGCGCCGCTTCGATCAGAAGTGCGTAGCGCTGCAGCGCACCGGCCAGTTGGGTACCTATGCGTCGACCCTGGGCCAGGAGGCGATTGGCTCTGCGGTCGGCCGGGCGATGAGTGCTGACGATGTGCTGATACCCTACTACCGCGATAGCGCAACGCAATTGCAGCGCGGCGTGGCGATGCACGAGATTCTGCTCTACTGGGGTGGCGACGAGCGCGGTAGCGCCTGGGCGAGCCCGGCGGTGGCGCAAGACTTTCCGATCTGCGTGCCGATCGCCACCCAAGCCTGTCATGCCTGCGGCATTGCTAGCGCCTTTCGTATCCGCCAGCAGCCACGGGTCGCGGTCACCACCTGCGGGGATGGTGCGACCAGCAAGGGTGATTTTCTTGAGAGCCTGAATCTGGCCGGCGTGTGGCAACTGCCGGTGGTGTTTGTCATCAACAACAACCAGTGGGCGATCTCGGTGCCGCGCAGCCGCCAGAGTGCGGCGCCCACCTTGGCGCACAAAGCGCTGGGTGCCGGGATGCCCGGCGAGCAGGTCGATGGCAACGATGTGCTGGCGGTGTATGACCGGGTCAAGCACGCGATCGAACGCGCCCGGGCGGGCAAGGGGCCGAGCCTGATCGAGTGCGTCAGTTATCGCCTGGGCGATCACACCACCGCCGACGATGCCAGCCGCTACCGCTCGGATGAAGAGCTGAACGCGGCCTGGCAGCATGAGCCGATCGGGCGTATGCAACGCTTTCTGCATGCGCGACAGCTCTGGGATGAGGCGCGGGAAAAGGCCTTGCAGGCCGAGTTGGTGGTGGCCATCAATGACGCGGTGGAGCGCTACCGTGCGACGCCAGCGGCCGAGTCGAGCGCGGCCTTTGATTATCTGTTCGCCGAGCTGCCCAGCCAGTACCGGCAGCAGCGCGAGCAACTGGCGCTGCGCGTCGCGGCGTTGGCGGGAGGTGAGCATGCCTGAGGCGACTAACCTGTGCATGGTCGAGGCCATCAACCTGGCCCTGCACCGCGCGATGCAGGAAGACCCTGAGGTGGTGATTCTGGGTGAGGATGTGGCCGCCAATGGCGGCGTGTTTCGGGCCACTGTCGGGCTCTATGAGCGCTTCGGCTTTCGCCGGGTGATGGACACGCCGCTGGCGGAAACGCTGATCGCGGGCATCAGTGTCGGCATGGCCGCGCAGGGCTTGAAGCCGGTGGCAGAAATCCAGTTTATGGGTTTCATTTACGCTGCACTGGAACAGCTGATTTCCCACGCCGCGCGCCTGCGCAGTCGGACCCGCGGCCGGCTGAGCTGCCCCATGGTGGTGCGCACGCCACACGGTGCGGGTATTCACGCGCCAGAGCATCATGGTGAGAGCACCGAGGCACTGTTTGCCCACATCCCGGGTCTGCGCGTGGTGATCCCGTCCTCGCCACGGCGCGCCTACGGGCTGCTGCTGGCGGCCATTGCGGATCCCGATCCGGTGATCTTTCTCGAGCCAGCCCGGCTCTATCGCTCAGTGCAGCAGGCGGTACCCGATGACGGCCAGCCATTACCATTGGACCGCTGTTTTACCCTGCGCGAAGGGCAGGATCTGACCCTGATCAGCTGGGGCGCGGCCCTGAAGGAAACCCTGGATGCGGCGCGGGTGCTGGCCGCTGAGGGCGTGGACGCGGAAGTCATTGATGTCGCCACGCTGAAACCGCTGGATAGCGAGACGCTGATTGCCTCGGTGCGCAAGACCGGGCGCTGCGTCGTGGTGCATGAGGCGGCGCGCAGTTTCGGGGTCGGTGCAGAGATCGCTGCACTCTTGCACGAGCAGGCCTGGCAGGCACTGCGCGCCCCGGTCGCGCGGGTCACCGGCTTTGATTGTGTGATCCCCTATGCCCGCCAGGAGCTCGCCTATCTGCCCGACGTGCAGAGCATCTGCCGGGCGGCGCGCGCCACACTGAACGGGGAGGCCGCATGAAAACCTTCAGATTACCCGACCTCGGCGAGGGCTTGCAGGAGGCGGAGATCGTCGAATGGCATGTACAGGCGGGCGACCGGGTCGAGGTGGATCAGTTATTGGTCTCGGTGGAAACGGCCAAGGCCATCGTCGAAGTACCCTCGCCCCAGGCCGGCGTGCTGGCGCGCTGTTTCGGCAAGCCGGGTGATCCGTTGCACGTCGGCGAGCCGTTGCTGCAATTTGAGGGTGAGGCTGACGACAGTGGCACCGTGGTCGGCGATCTGGGTCGGCCAGAGGCGGATGCCGGACTGACGGCGGATTTTCATATCGGCATGTCGCCGTCCACGCGCGACTTCCAGCCGGCCAGGGCGACCCCTGCGGTACGCCGTCTGGCGCAGCAACTGGATGTCGATCTGGCGCGTGTGCACGGCTCAACGGAGTCCGGCCAGATCAGTGAGGAGGATGTTCGGCGCGCCGCCGATCCCGTCGTCCAGGGAAAGGGGCCGGGCGAAGCGTTGCGCAGTGTGCGCCGCACGATGGCCAAGAACATGGCCCGTGCGCATGCCGAAGTGGTGCCGGTGATGCTGGTGGAGGATGCGAATCTGCACGCCTGGGTCGCACCCGTGCGCGACCCGATGATCCGCCTGACCCGGGCGATTGCCGTCGCCTGCCAGGCGCAGCCGGCGTTGAACTCAGCGTTTGATGGACGGCGCCTGACGCTGCAGCGCCAGCAGAAGGTGGACCTGGGCGTGGCGGTGGATACGCCGGATGGGTTATTCGTTCCGGTACTACGCGATATCGCCGGGCGTCAGCCCGAGGACCTGCGCGCTGGCCTGGCGCAACTGCGGGCGGATGTCGCCCAGCGCTCGATACCGCCCAGCGAGTTGATGGGCGCGAGCATTACCCTGTCCAACTTCGGCACGCTGTTCGGGCGCTATGCCAATCCCATTGTCATGCCGCCGCAGGTGGCGATCATCGGTGCCGGCACGCTGCGCGAGGAACCAGTGGCGTGGGGCGGTCAGGTGGTTATTCACCCGATCTTGCCGCTGTCACTGACCTTTGATCACCGTGCGGTAACCGGGGGTGAGGCGGCGCGCTTTTTCAAGGCGCTGGTGCTGGATCTGCAATTGCCCGAATAGGTGACATATGCTGTGGCAAGGGTAGGCTGCACGCAGCCCTCGCTGGGGTTATGCTTGAAAACCAAGTTCATTTGCGGAGATCGTCGTGGCCACTGCCTTTACCCCGTTGAACATGGATCGCCGGCAGCCGGTGCGGGTGCGCCCCGGCGATCAGCCCTGGCTGGATGCGCCCCAGGCGCCGGTTCGGCGCTGGCCGCTGGAGCGCGAGGCGCCGGAGAGTGGCGAGGTCACCAGCCTGGTGGAGTACCTGCCGGGTGCGCAATTTCCCGAGCACCGCCATCCCAATGGCGAGGAGATACTGGTGCTCAGCGGGGTCTTCAGTGACCAGAGCGGGGACTATCCCGCCGGCAGTTACTTGCGCAGCCCGGCCGGCTCCCGGCATAGTCCTTTCTCGCAGCCCGGCTGCGTGCTCTTCGTCAAACTCAACCAGTTTGCCGAGCAGGATACGGCAACGGTTCGGCTGCTGCCGCAGCAACTGCGCTGGCAGACGCTGAGTCCGGGTCTGGAACGGGCTGACTTGCACCTGTTTGCCGCCGAGCATAGTGCTCTGTGGCGCGCCACCTCGGCTATGCCGGTGCAACTGCCAGAGCACGCCCGGGGGGAAATCCTGGTGCTCGAAGGCAGCCTGACGGTGGCGGATGAGGTGTTGCCAGCGGGCAGCTGGCTGCGTCTTCCAAGCTTTGACCGGGTGCCGCTGAGCACCGCTGAAGCGACCGTGTTATTGGTCAAAACCCAGACTGGGTCGCGGCCAGAAGACACACCCTAGGCCTTGAAATGGGATTCTGATGCCTCTGCTCGACAAGCGCTAGCCGATCAGATGAACAGCCAGAGCAGTACAACGCCTAGAATGATGCGATAGATCACGAACGGCTGCATGCCGATGCGGTTGATGAACGCCAGGAAAAAGTGGATGCACAGGAAGGCGCTGATGCCGGAGGCGACCACCCCGGAGATCATGAAGATCCAGTCCACCGGCACACCGGCCGTGGCCAGGTCATAGGACTTCAGCGCGCAGGCGATAAGAATGACCGGGATCGACAACAGGAACGAGAAGCGCGCGGCGGCTTCGCGAGACAGGCCGAGCATCAGCCCGGCGGTCATGGTGATGCCGGAGCGGGAGGTGCCCGGGAATAGCGCAACGGCCTGGGCCAGGCCGATAAAGAGCACGTCCTTCCAGTTCATCTGCTTGACCTCGCGCTCGCCCTTGTGCCGCCAGTCCGCCCAGCCGAGCAACAGGCCAAAGATGATCAGGCCGATGGCCAGGTACACAGGTGAGCGCAGTACGGTCTCGATGCTGTCCTTGAATAGCAGGCCGGCCAGCCCGACCGGGATGGTGCCAAGGATCACCGCCCAGGCCAGCCTGGCATCACTGTCCATCTGCCGGTGAGTCACCGAGCGCGTCCAGCTGACCGTCATATTGATCAGATCCCGACGGAAATACAGCACCACCGCAGACAGGCTGCCCAGGTGCAAGGCGACGTCAAAGGCCAGGCCCTGATCTTCCCAGCTGGTCAGCACGGGGACCAGAATCAGGTGGGCAGAGCTGGAGACCGGGAGAAATTCGGTCAGGCCTTGTACCAGCGCCAAAACAATGACTTGCAGCCAATCCATTTAAATTTACCGTGGGGAGATAATATCCGGGCGCAATTAAACCACGTTGGCTCGGGTTGCGGCGACCATTGCGCTGCTGCCTTTGTCCACGCAGCGTTATATTGGTTCAACACGCTGGATGATAAGCATGACCGCAGCAGCGTGGCATGGCATCGTGGCTGACCAATGGTCACGAGCAGGAGATGTCGCATGCGCTGGAAAAATCGTCCGCAGGGCTCCAATTGGGGTGACTTTGGCGCTGATGATGAGCTGGGCAGGCTCAATCTGCTGACCCCGGACAAGGTCCTGCAGGGCGTAGCCGAAGTGCGTGAAGGGCGCTCGTTCTGTCTCAGCCTGCCGCTCGATTATCCCGGTGGCAATGCGCTCAACCGCCTGCGCCATCCGCCCCGGCGTTTTACCTCCGGGCGCGGCGACCAGCTCAACTACAACTTCCCGCTGAACCGCATCAACCCGACGTTTACCGATGTGGTCAGCGACGATGCGGTGCTGCTGTATACCCAGTATTCGACCCAGTGGGATGCGCTGGCCCACGTTGGCGCGTTGTTCGATGCCGACGGCGATGGCGTGCCAGAGCCGCTGTATTACAACGGCTGGCGCGCCGGAGCGGATATTCAGGGCCCGGCCGGCCATGCCGATGCACTGGAAGGGGTCTGTGCCCACCGGCTGGGTATCGACAAGATGGCCGAGACCGCGGTGAGCGGTCGGGCGGTGATGATTGATCTGGAAAAACACTGCGGGCGTGAGCGCGTGCTGGTTGATTTCGCGCGGCTGCAACAGATCATCCAGCTGGACGGCGTGGTGATCGAGCCGGGTGACATGGTCTGCCTGTATACCGGCTTTGCCGATGTGCTGCTGGGTATGCACAAGAACCCCGATGCGCACACGCTGGAAACCAGCTGCGCGGTACTCGATGGCCGCGATCCGTTGTTGCTGCAATGGATTACCGACACGGGTTTGAGTGTCTTGATTGCCGACAACTATGCGGTCGAGGCCTATCCGGCGCGCGAGGGGCAGGGTTGCTGCGCGGCGTTACCGCTGCATGAGCACTGCCTGTTCAAGCTGGGCATTCATCTCGGCGAGCTCTGGTATCTCAGCGAGTTGGCCGGGTATTTGCGCGCGGCGGGCCGCTCGCGCTTTATGCTCACCGCACCGCCGTTGCGCCTGCCCGGGGCCGTTGGTTCACCGCTGACCCCGGTGGCGCTGGTCTGATCAGCGGTCGGCACTGACCTGAAAGCTGTCGGATAACTGATGCAGGCGCGTGGCCGTTTCCTTGACCTGGTTGGAGCTGGAGCGCAGCGTCTGAATCACCCTGGCCATCGAGCTGATGGCTTCGGCCACATGATCGGCCTGGCGGCCGTGCTCCTTGCTGTTGGTGTCCATGATCGCAATGACTTCAAATAGCTCTTCGACGGTCTGGTGCAGGGTGTTGTTGTCATTGGCGGCGCTGCTGGCCCTGCTCAGCTGTTGGTCGACATCACTGACGCCGCGCTCCATCAGCCCCACGGCCTGATGGGTGGCATCGCGGATGGCGCTGATGCCCTGGCTGATGTCATTGGCGGCGGTCGCCGTGCGCGAGGCCAATGCCCGAACCTCGTCGGCCACCACCGCAAAGCCACGGCCGTGTTCGCCGGCCCGCGCCGCTTCGATAGCCGCATTCAGGGCGAGCAGATTGGTCTGGCTGGTAATGTCGGTGATCATCGAGACCATGCCGGCGATCTCGAGCGAGCGCTTGTCGACTTCCTGCACACTGTGCGCCGAGGTGGCGACGATATCGCGAATCTGCCGCGTGCCCTCGCTGACCGTCTGCAGTCGCTGTCGCGCGCTATCGACCACCTCGGCCATGGTCTGCTTCATTTGCGCCGCCGTGTGCGAGGCGCTGCCGATGGTCTGCACCTGGGTTTCGATCATGCCGAGCATCTGCTCGATGGTGCCGGTGACCGCTTCGGCGGTCGTGCTGGCCTGCTGGTTGTGGATCAGCATCTGCGCGCTGTTATGCAGGGCATGGTGGCTGGCCTGTTTGACCCGGCCAACGATGGTGTCCAGATTATCAATGAAGCTGTTGGTCCAGCGGCCCATCTCGCCGGTCTCGTCCGCTACCAGGCGCGCGGTGTCCAGACGCTGACTGAGATTGCCTTCACCTTCGGCAATGGTGCGGATGATCTCGGTCATCCGGCCCATGCGGCGTGCCAGCTTGAGGGTCCCCCGGCGCCAGAACCACAGCGCGCTGCATGCCACTACAGCGAGGTTGAGCAGGCTGGCAGCCGGTTGCTCAAGGCCGGTATAAGCAATACCGATCTGGCTGCAGCTGATCAGCAGCATCAAGGCGAAAAACTGCTTCATCAGCGCGTAACTCAAGGAGCGGTAGCGATAGACTTCCTCCAGGTCGGCCTCGCACATCATGCCCCAGCGGTCGGGGGAACCGCTGAGGCTGAAGGTCACCCCCTTGCCGATGACGGGAATGTGCCGGTAATCGGCATAGCCGGGATAACTTACATACAGGTTCTGGCCCTTGCGGATGGTCTCGCGCACACCCGGATGCAGGGCTTTGGTGGCTGGATCGGTAAAGCGCACTTCGAACTCGGTGTGTTCGCGCACCTTGACCGTGCCCCATCGGGTGGCGATCCCGTCCTTGAGATTGTCGCCGTGGCTGAAGGTATTGTCTTCAAAGCGTGAGCGGGACAGGGCGCGGCCGGCTTCGATGGCGGGCTCGAGTCGCGATTCGACCATAAAGATGTAGTTGTCGCCAGACTCCTGGTAAATATGCCCGGCCTCGCGCTGGATCAGATCGCCGAGAACGTCGTTCGGTACCCGCGCGCACAGGCAGCATGACTGGCCCTGATACTGCAGCGGTTGATAGAACATCAGCGTGACAGCATCGTGGAAACTGGAGGTCGATGGCCCCAATGTTTTGGTTCGCGGGTCGATGTAGGGGCCATGCAGAAAAGGCTTCTGCAGGCCGCTGCGCAGGGCTGTCTTGTGCACGTTGAGGGCAGGTTCAAGCGTCGTGCTGCTTTGCAGCGGCTGGCCTTGCGCGTCGAGCAGAAATAGCTCGCTGGCGTCGGGTATTTTGCCCAGCAGTTGCTGTAACGCGGGCCTCGACGCGGCACCGCCGGCATCTTCCAGGTCGCGGCTGATGCTCTGCAGCGTCGTCCACTGGTTGTCGCACCATTGCTGCAACAGGCGCATGCGCGTGTCGGCCAGACTATCAAAGATGTCTTCGAGCTGGGCATAGCGGTTGTCGTTGATCCAGCAGGCCCAGCCCATGCGGAGCTTTCCTGCGGCGCCAAACCAGGGTAACCAACTGCGCTCTGGCCCGGTCAGGGCCATATCATGGCTACGTAGTTGCACAAGCGATCCTCCAGACTGATGAGATAGCATTGTGCTAGCAAGAAACGCACCCATGGACGAACTAATGCGTCGAGTGCGACATCTGTGAGCTGTCTGGAGATGGGGTTTGAGCGTTGTTTAGATAAGGTGGTCTACTTTGAGGCACTCGACAGCGGCGTGACCCATACCGGGGCAGCAGGCTGCCCCGGTCCCTGCTCAGGCGGGCACCAGTCGTCGATGCAGCAGAGCCAGGGCAATGCTCAGGGCGATGACCCCAAAGGAGAGGATGAACAGTGTCTGCTCACTGATCAGGATATACGGGTTGTGGGGCATCGCCAGGAACAGTCCGCCAATGATGAAGCCCAGACGCAATGGCCAGTGCAGCAAGCCGCGCTCGGTCAGGTCGCCGAGTTTCGGCAGATAACCCTGCAAGCCTCCGGAGATCAGCACGATACCGCCCACCGCACAGGTGATGGCGATAATGATCTCGCTCGGCGTGCCTTGCAGCAGCAACGCCGGCTCGAGCACGAAAAAGAACGGGATAAAGTAGATGATGCTGCCCATCTGCATCGACACCAGGCTGGTGCGCATCGGGCTTGATCCGGCCACCGAGGCAGCGGCGAAGGCGCCAATCGCCACCGGCGGGGTGATAAAGCTCAGCATGCCCCAGTAGAGGATGAACATATGCACGGCCATCGGGTTCATGCCGCCGTTGATCAACGCTGGCGCCAGGGCGATGGCCAGGAAGATATAGGCCGCCGTCACCGGCATGCCGATGCCGAGGATAAAGCTGGTCAACGCGCCCATCAGCAACAGCACCAGCATATCGCCACCGGCGATAAACAACAGGTCGTTGGCGATAGTGCCGGACATCCCGGATACCGCCAGTGCGCCCATGATCAAGCCCACCCCGGCCATCAGACCGGTCAGTTCGGCGAACAGCGCCCCGCAGGATTCGGCGAAGGCCTTGAAGTCCTTCCACTGCCAGCGGCTGTGCTTGCGGAGCTGGTTGATCACCAGCAGCAGTGCGGTGGCATAGAAGGGCGCAATCGCTTCCTGCTTCATGAACAGCAACATCCAGATCAGAAAGGCGAAAACGAAGATGTAATGCCAGCCTTCTAGCATGGTCTGCTTGATTTTCGGCAGATCAATGGCCGGCAAACCGGCCAGCCGGTTGCGTGCGGCGTAGAAGTCGATCTGGGTAAACAGGCCGAAGAAATACAAGGCCGAGGGTATGGCCGCGGCCAGAGCGATTTCGCCATAGGGAATGTCGAGGAAAGTGGCCATGACAAAAGCGGTGGCACCCATGACCGGCGGCATCAGCACGCCACCGGTGGACGCGCAGGTTTCCACCCCGGCGGCGTAGGTCTTGCTGAAGCCCACCTTGCGCATCGCCGGGATCGACAGCGGGCCGGTGGTCAGCACATTGGTTACCACGCTGCCGGACATCGAGCCCATCAGACCGCTGGAGAAAATCGAGACCTTGGCCGGGCCGCCGCGGACCCTGCCGAGCAGGGCAAAGGCCAGATCGATAAAGAATTTGCCGCCGCCGGTGCGTTGCAGCGCAATGCCGAACAACAGAAAGCCGATCACCAGATTGGCAAAGGCCTGTGACGGAATGCCCAGCAGGCTTTCATCGCTGTTGGTGTGGTAGATCGCGGCCAGGTCGATGGGCGTGGAAATACCGGCGAAACTGTCCGGTAAATGCCCGGCCAACAGCGGGAACAGCGAGGCCAGGAAGACCACGATAAAGATCGGCCAGCCGCCGCAGCGGCGCGTGGCTTCCAGCGCCAGCGCCCAGGTCAGCAGGCTGATATAGACTACATTCTGCGGCGCTGCGTATTCCCAGCCTTCATCCACCGCTTCGTTGGAGTTGACGATAAAGAAGATGCAGCACAGGGCGCTGGCCAGGGCCAGCAGCCAGTCATACCAGGGGGTCGGATCGATGCGGCGACCGCGGTTCACCGGGATGGCGATAAACACGGTGGGTAGCATCATCGCCAGCAGCGCGTAAATATACTGGCTGGTCAGCATGGTAAAGCCGGTATAACTGCCCAGATTGAAGATCTGATAGATCGCCAGCGCGGCGGTCAGCAGTGCCCCGATGGCCAGTATCTTGCCTGTCAGCGGGTTGCGCAGGGCTTCTTGTTCTTCTGACATAGTCTGCCTCATGGTCAATCGTGGTCAAGCCAGGGAGTGCGGCCTGGCCTGCAGGTCATACGGGAGTGGATGGCGCTCAGCGCTGGAATCCAGGGTCAAACCCGGCAGCGGTCAATACGCTGCTGCGGCGTTCCATCCAGCTGCGCTGGAATTCCGCCAAGGGTAAATCGGCAGCGGCAACCAACTGTTCTTGCCAGGCATCCAGCATCAGTTGTTGGCGCTGTAACAGGCTCTGGTTGTGCGCCTCATGCGCGTCGGTCCACACGCCCGCTTCACGGAAATAGCGGATAGCGCCTTCGTGGTAGGGCATGACCCACTCAAACACCTGACGGCTCAACTCCCAACCTTCTGCACCAGGGGCCAGATTCTTGAATTCGTCGTAATGCTCGTCGACAAAACGCGTCAGGGCATAGATTTCGTCGCTATTGCGGTCGGCATTGGTCACCAGAATCGGCAGGGCATAGCCGCCGCCATCCCAGGGGTTGTCTTCAGACACACCGGCGCCGCGGGTTTCGAACTGCGGCAGGTAATAGGGAATAACCTGCTGGGCGCGCGCCCAGGCGGCCTTTTCCTCTGGCGTCTCATTGGGCATGCCCAACCAGCTGATACCCCTGGGGCTGGCGGCAATCCGCTCCATCAGCGGCGTACGGGTGGACATGGGCATGATGTCGGCGTGACCGTTGATGACCGCTTCAATCGCCTCGTTGGTGCCGGACGCATCGACCCGGCGCACATCCGCCCAGGTCAGGCCGCCATAGGCCAGCACGGCACTGGTGATCATGTTGATCGAGTCGGCGCCGCGGATAAAGATGATGCGCTGGCCCTTGAGTTCACGGGGATGTTGCAGACCGGTATCGGCGGCGGCGGCCAAGCCAAAGCTCTGGGTGCCTTGCGATGCCAGCACCATGCGGATTGGCTGCGGCCCCCAGTCGGGCTTGTTAAACAGGAAGATGCCTTCCTGGCCGAAATAGCTGGCAATGCCGCAGAGACAATAACCGGCGCGGCCGGTTTTCAGGGGAATCATCCGCGACACGTCGTTGCGTCCGGGCAGAATACGGATGTTGCTGCCCTCGTTGAACTTGAGCAGGCCGCCCAGCGCGGCGGCCTGCGCGTAGCCGGCAGCGCCAGTGCCATAGGCGGTCCAGACCATGACCCGGGGCAGGGCCGATTCGGCGATTGCAGACAGGGGCAGGCACAGGGTGAGTGCCAAGGTACTGGCGAGTCGTAGCAGGCGAGTGTGCATGGTCATAATGGCCTTCTTTATGTTCCGCTCTGCGAAACAGTATTGTATTTATATTTCGCTCATCAGAACTGCATTTTACTTTTCATGGGGGATATTGCAAAAGACATAACGTAATGAAAGGTTAATATTAAGCTACTAAGCACGATTAAATGATACAGACTGTTGCAAGAAAGAGCTTAAATAGCACTGAGTGATAGCCGCATGGTGTCGCGGAGGGTCGTGCGTTACGGGTTATGGCGTTGGGATGGAGGGCCTGCATCAGGTCATCAGCAAAACCCAGGCCACAAAAAACCCCGGCTCTCGCGAACCGGGGTTTTCTTGTAGCTTGAAGCGTGCCGCTTGACGCTGCCGTTACACCTTGCTTTCCAACTCCGGAATAGCCTCAAACAGATCCGCTACCAGACCGTAATCGGCTACCGAGAAGATTGGCGCTTCTTCGTCCTTGTTGATCGCGACGATCACTTTGGAGTCTTTCATGCCGGCCAGGTGCTGAATCGCACCGGAGATACCGACAGCGATGTACAAATTCGGCGCGACGATCTTGCCGGTCTGACCGACCTGCATGTCGTTGGGAACAAACCCAGCGTCAACCGCAGCGCGGGAAGCGCCCACAGCCGCGCCGAGCTTGTCGGCCAGCGAGTACAGATGCTTGAAGTTGTCACCGTTCTGCATGCCGCGGCCGCCGGAAACGACGATCTTGGCACCCGCCAGTTCAGGACGGTCGGACTTGGCCAGCTCTTCGCCGACAAAGCTCGATAGACCCGCATCCTGAGCGCTGGAAACCGCCTGGACGCTGGCGCTGCTGCCTTCGGCGGCCACCGCATCAAAGCCGGTGGAACGCACGGTGATGACCTTGACCGAGGCGCTGGACTGCACGGTGGCAATCGCGTTACCGGCATAGATCGGACGCTTGAAGGTATCGGCGCTGTCGACGGCAATGATCTCGGAGATCTGATCCACGTCCAGCAGGGCAGCCACGCGCGGAGCGTAGTTTTTGCCGTTGGTGCTGGCCGGAGCCAGGATGTGGCTGTGACTCTTGCCTACTTCGGCGATCAGCAGCGCGATGTTCTCGGGCAGTTGATGCGCGTAAGCGGCATTATCCGCCAGTAGCACCTTGGTTACGCCATCGGCCTTGGCCACCTGGTCGGCGACCGCGGAGCAGCCTTCGCCGGCAACCAGCACATCGATGTCGCCACCGATGGCTTTGGCGGCAGCCAAAGTGTTCAGGGTGGCAGCGTTGAGTTCGGCGTTGTTGTGTTCAGCAATAACTAGAATCGTCATCTCAGATCACCTTCGCTTCGTTCTTGAGTTTGTCGATCAGTTCGTCGACGCTCTTGACCTTGATACCCGCGCTGCGGGCCGCCGGCGCTTCCACCTTGACGGTCTTGACGGTGGAGGAGACGCTCACACCCAGGTCTTCAGGCTTGAGGTTTTCCATCGGCTTTTTCTTGGCCTTCATGATGTTCGGCAGCGAGGCATAGCGCGGCTCGTTCAGGCGCAGGTCGGTAGTCACAATCGCCGGCAGCTTCAGCTCAACGGTCTGCAGGCCGCCGTCGATTTCACGGGTAACCTTGACGCTGTCGCCGGAGACTTCCACGGCAGAAGCGAAGGTGCCCTGGGCGTAGCCGCTCAGCGCAGCCAGCATCTGACCGGTCTGGTTGTTGTCCGAATCAATCGCCTGCTTGCCAAGAATGACCAGCTGGGGCTGTTCTTTATCGACTACGGCCTTGAGCAGCTTGGCGATGGCCAGCGAGCTCAGCTCGTCCGCGGACTCGACCAGAATGGCGCGGTCGGCACCCAGTGCCAGTGCGGTACGCAACTGTTCCTGGGCGGCAATCGGACCCACGGAAACGGCGATTACTTCAGTCGCAACGCCTTTTTCTTTCAGGCGCACGGCCTCTTCTACGGCGATTTCGCAGAAGGGGTTCATGGACATCTTGACGTTGGCGAGATCAACAGCGGAATTGTCCGCTTTGACGCGAACCTTGACGTTGTAATCGACCACGCGCTTAACGGCGACGAGTATCTTCATGGACGCTAGTCCTCCAAAGTCTGTATGACGCCCGCAAGGGCGCTCGAAAGGGGTGCCATAGGATACCCAGCCTGAACTCTGGCCGATAGTACTTATGTAGCACCTATGTGCAATAAAGAATGGCAAAAGCGCCGGAATAACGGCTAAATTACCGTTATTCCGGCGCCTAAGGCGCTCAGGCCAGACGCATCTGTTTGGCGTAAGCTTCCAGATGATGGTCGTCGTCACCCAGCTGGTGGCTGATCATGACCAGACGCTTGGCATAGTGCGCCAGAGAATATTCCCAGGTCATGGCGATGCCGCCATGCAGCTGGATGGCTTCTTCAGCCACCTTGCGACCGCAGCGGTTGATCATGAACTTGGCCGCCGTGAGTGTCCGGGCACGCTCGGCATCGTCTGCCTGGTCTGCTACGCAGGCAGCCAGAATGGCCATGGAGGTAGCCTGTTCGAGCTCGGTGCGCATATCCACCATGCGGTGTTGCAGGACCTGGAACTTGCCGATCGGCACGCCAAACTGCTTGCGGGTTTTCAGGTAGTCCAAGGTGATGTCGCAAGCCACTTCCATGACGCCGACGGCTTCGGCGCACAGTGCAGCAATTGCGCGACCAGCCTGGTAGCTGATGGCGTCAAAGGCTTCACCGGCCTGGCCGAGCAGTTCGCCCTGGGCGTTGTCCAGGAACAGATCGCAGCCTTTGCGGCCATCTACGGTGGCGTAGTTGCGACGTTTCACGCCGCTGCTGGCCGGATCAACAATAAACAGGCTGATGCCCTGTTGATCGCGCAGATCACCCGCGGTGCGCGCGGAGACCAGAATCTTGCCCGCGCTATGCCCGCCAATAACCACGGCTTTGCGACCCGTCAGGCTCCAGCTGTCACCCTGCTGCTTGGCGGTGGTCTGCACTTCAGCCAATTGGTAGTGGCTATTAGGCTCGTCAAGGGCCACAGCGGCCTGCAGCTCGCCGCTGGCAATGGCGCCGAGCAGTTCATCTTTCTGCGTATCAGAACCCAGTTGGGTGATCAGGCCGCCGGCAAAAATCACTGACTCCATGTAGGGCTCCAGGCAGATACCGCGGCCCAGTTCTTTCATGATCAGCATGTTTTCCACGCCAGTGCCGCCAAATCCGCCCAGCTCTTCGGGGAAGGGAATGGCCGTCAGGCCGAGTTCGCCCATCTGCTGCCAGAATTCCAGGCTAAAGCCGGTGTCGCTGGCGCTGGCCTTTTCACGCTTGTCGAACGTGTAGGTATCACGTACCAGACGTGCCGCAGTTTCCTGCAGCATCTGTTGCTCTTCTGTGAGTTTAAAGTCCATGACTACTCTCCTACAGTTCCAGAATCATTTTAGAGACGATGTTCTTCTGGATCTCGTTGGATCCGCCGAAGATCGACAGTTTGCGCATGTTGAAATAATCACCGGCCAACGAAGGGCTGGACTCGCTGTTCAACATCTCGCCATCAAAATCATATTCCAGCTCTTCCGGCAGGAAGGGCAATGCGTACGGGCCAATGGCCTTGCGCAGCAGGTTGGTAATCGCCTGACGGATCTCGGTACCCTTGACCTTGAGAATCGAACTCTCGGCACCTGGGACACCGCCTTCCAGAGCGGCGGCGATGATGCGCATGGTGCTCATCTCGGCGGCCATCAGCTGGATTTCAACTTCAGCGACCTGGGTGCGGAACAGGGTGTCTTCGATCAACGGCTTGCCATTCTTCTGCTGCTTGGACGCCACCTGCTTCAGGTGGGTCAGCGCGGCTTTGGAGGCGCCGATACCGGCCAGGCCAGTCCGCTCGTGGGTCAGCAGGTACTTGGCACAGGTCCAGCCCTTGTTCTCTTCACCGACCAGATTCTCGACCGGAACCTTGACGTCGTCGAAGAACACTTCGTTAACTTCATGGTCACCATCCAGGGTGATGATCGGCCGTACGGTGATACCCGGCGTGGCCATGTCAATCAGCAGGAAGGAAATGCCGCGCTGCTGTTGGGCTTCGGGATCGGTACGCACCAGACAGAAAATCCAGTTGGCGTGCTGGCCCAGAGTAGTCCAGGTTTTCTGCCCATTGACGATGTAGTGATCGCCTTCACGCACGGCGCGGGTTTTCAGCGACGCCAGGTCAGAACCGGCACCCGGCTCGGAGTAACCCTGGCACCACCAGTCTTCACCGGAGAGGATGCGCGGCAGGTAATGCTCTTTCTGCTGCTCGGTGCCGAACTTGATGATCACCGGGGCAACCATGTTGACGCCGAAGGGGACGGTACGCGGCGCGCCGTAGGCGGCGGATTCCTCGTCAAAAATATGCTTCTCGACCGGGCCCCAGGTGGTGCCGCCGAACTCAACCGGCCAGCCGGGTGCGTACCAACCGCGGTTGGCGAGAATTTTCTGCCAGCGCTGGTGATCTTCCTTGGACATATTCTTGCCATTTTTGACTTTGGCAGCGATATCTTCAGGTAGCTCTTTGGTCAGGAACTCACGCACTTCGTCGCGGAAGGCGAGTTCTTCTGGGGTGTAATGAATATCCATGTAAGGTCCTCGTTATAAAGCGAATACGAGCCCCCTACGCCTGAGCGTTCGAGGGCCGAATTTATCAGTTGTCAAAGATCAGCGAACTTGCGACCTTCCTTGGCCAGTTTTTCCAGCAACGGTGCCGGCTTCCACCAGGCACCATACTGCGCGTGGAATTCGCAAATCCGCTGGTAAACATGATCCAGTCCAAGACTGTCAGCATAGAACATCGGCCCACCCTGGTGGGCAGGGAAACCGTAGCCATTTATGTAGATCACGTCGATATCGCTGCTGCGCTGGGCAATGCCTTCGTCGAGGATCTTCGCGCCCTCGTTGATCAGCGCAAACAGGGTGCGCTCAAGAATGTATTCGTCAGACAGTTGGCGGCGTTCAATCCCCTGCTCTTTTGAAGCGGCTGCGAGGATGGCCGGCAATTCAGGGTTGTCCAGCGGGGTACGCGAACCCTTTTCATACATATAGAAACCTTTGCCGGTCTTCTGACCGAGCATACCGGCTGCGGCCATCTTGTCCAGAATGGTCGGCAGCTTGAATTCGGCGGGCAAGGTCTGACGCTGGCGGGTGCGGATGCTCAGGCCGATGTCCAGGCCGGACAAATCGCGCATCGCAAACGGACCCATAGCCATGCCGAACTGGCGCAGCGCGCCGTCGACCTGGGCCGGAGTGGCGCCTTCTTCGAGCAGGAACTCGGCTTCGCGACCATACTGGAAGACCATGCGGTTGCCGACAAAGCCGTCACACACGCCCACCGGCACTGCGACTTTCTTCAGCTTCTTGCCGATCGCCATCGCGGTAGCCAGTACGTCATTGGCGGTATTCTCGCCGCGCACCACTTCCAGCAGGCGCATGACGTTGGCCGGGCTAAAGAAGTGCAGACCTACTACGTCCTGCGGACGCTGGGTGAACTCGGCAATCTGGTTCAGGTCCAGCGATGAGGTGTTGCTGGCCAGGATAGCGCCGGGCTTGCAATGGGTGTCCAGCGCTTCGAAGACCTTCTGCTTGACGAGCATGTCTTCAAATACCGCCTCGATCACCAGGTCCGCTCCGGCCAGGTCAGCGTAGTCGGTAACGCCTTCGACCAGAGTCAGACGCTTGTTCATTGCCTCTTCGCTAAGACTGCCGCGCTTGACGCTCATCATGTAGGTATCGCGGCAGCGCTGCATGGCTTTGTCCATGGCCTCGTCGCTGACTTCCAGAATCTTCACCGGAATGCCGATGTTGGCAAAACACAGGGCAATGCCGACGCCCATGGTGCCGCCACCAATAACGGCGGCGGAATTGATTTCGCGTACCGGGGTGTCCTTGGGCAGATCATCGATCTTCGACGCCAGACGTTCGGTAAAAAACGCATGCACCAGCGCGCTGCGCTGCGGTGATAGCAGGCACTCGCCGAACAGTTCCCGCTCGCGCTTGAGACCCTGTTCCAGCGGCAGGGTAAAGGACGCTTCCACGGCCGAGATGCAGCGCTGGGGCGAGAACAGGCCAGGACTTTTCTTCTCTATCTCGGCGCGCTTGGCCGCGACCAATGCAGCGTTGTCTACGCCGTCGAGCTTGTCGGTGCGCTCGCCGGTGCGGCGCGCACCCTTGCCAGCGGCAATCAGCTGTTCTGCGAAGGCAATACCGGCTGCGGTCAGATCGCCGTCGACCAGTTCATCGATCACACCCAGGGTATGGGCTTCGCTGGCACTGATCGGGTTGCCACTGACGATCATGTCCAGGGCTTTTTCGACACCGACCAGACGCGGCAGACGCTGGGTACCACCGGCACCCGGCAATAGCCCGAGCTTCACTTCCGGCAGGCCGACCTTGGCGCTTTTCAGCGCGATACGGTAATGACAGCTGACGGCGACTTCCAGACCACCGCCCAGAGCGGTGCCATGAATCACCGCGACGCTCGGCTTGCTGCCAGCTTCGAT
>JAWOGT010000367.1:0-9422 GCA_046496585.1 Halopseudomonas sp. | reverse complement strand
CTAACGCACACAATGGACAGGGAGGCTGTGTAGCTGGCGCAGCGGCAGAGGTTAACCTGCCGCCGGCTTCAGGTGCGGCCGGCTTCAGGCGCGGCCGGCTTCAGGCTCAGCGGTATTCGCACAGGTAGGCGGTATCTTCCTCTACCCTGAGTTTGAACTTGCTGTGCGCGGCCACGACGAACTGGCTGCCCGCAGGATAATCTTCCCACTCGTCGCCACCGGGCAACTGCACGGTGAGCTGGCCGGTAATCACCTGCATGATTTCCAGCTGATTGGTGCCGAATTCGTATTCGCCGGGTGCCATGACGCCCACAGTGGCAGTGCCGTCGGGCTGTTGAAAGCCGATTGAGGCGACCTTGCCATCAAAATACTCGTTGACCTTGAACATCTGCGGGCTCCTTGAGAGCGTAATTAATAGCCGCATAGTATGCCTAAGCCAGCTATAAACCGGCAATCGAAATCAGCCCTGCGCGCTTCTGCCGGTCAGTTTAGCGCTAGTGCGTTCGGCAACGCCATTGATGACCATATACAGGCAGGGTACGACGAAAAGGGTCAACAGCATCGAGAACAGCAGCCCGCCGACCACGGTCAGTGCCAGTGGGCGCATGATTTCTGCCCCTTCACCCATGCCAATGGCCAGGGGCAGCATGCCCAGGGCGGTGGTCAAGGTGGTCATCAAAATCGGTCGCAGGCGCACGCTGCCGGCTCTGGCAACCGCCTCCACCACGCTCAAGCCCTCCTGTTGGCGGCCTTGCTCAATGTATTCCACCAGCAAGATGGCGTTGTTCACGACGATGCCGATCAGCAGGATGAGCCCGATCATCACCGGTGAGGATATCGGCGTCCCGGTCAGCCACAGAGTCAGGCTGACGCCGACCATCGACAGCGGTGCGGCGGCCATGATGACCAGCGGATTGCTCAGGCGTTCGTATTGGACGGCGAGCACGACAAACACCAGGAAGATTGATAGCAGAACCACCAGGGTGATTTCCTGATTGGTTTCCTTGATCGTTTCCCATTGCCCGCCGGTGAGCAGGCTGTAGCGCTCAGGCAAATCCAGGTCTGCCAGGTGCGACTCGACCTCCCTCATTACCGTGCCCACGTCGGCAATGCTGGTATTGATGTCGCCGACCACGCGCATGATGCGTGTCTGGTTTTCCCGGAAGATCAGTGCCGGCCCTTCACCCAGCTCCAGGCTGGCCACGTCGCGTAACAGCACCGGCTGGTTATCGACGCGGAACAGCAGCAGGTTGCCCAGATCGTCGGCATCGGTAATGGTGTCGTAGGGCAAACGCACCCGCAGGTCATATGCCTGGTTGCCGTCGATATACTGGGTGGCGATCTGGCCATCTACCGCATGCCGAATCGCTTCGCCTATCTCCGTCACGCGCAGGCCAAATTGCGCCGCGCGCTGGCGATCGACAAACAGACGCAGCAGCGGTGTTTGATCCCCGGCGCCGGTTTCCAGGCCGATCAGGCCGGGGATGCCTTGCAAGCGTTCGCTGATGTCGTCGGCAAGGCGTTGCAGTTCGTCGAGGTCCGGACCGGTGACGCCAATCGCCAGGTCGTTGCCGCCACTGGTAAAGCGCAGGCCACGGATCTGCGGTGGACGGGCAGAGATGCGCACACCAGGCAAGCCAAGCGCCGCTACGGCCTGTTGCGCCTGGTTGATCCAGATACCGGCAGGCATGTCCGGGCGCTCGCTGGCGGGTACCAACTGAATCTGGAAAATACCGGAGCCAGCCCGCTCGCTAATCACGCCACCCCATAACGCGCCGCCGGCCAGGGTGAATACGTTATCGACGTAGTCACGCTCCAGCAGCAATTGCTCGATCTGCCGGGAAACGCGCTGGGTTTCTTCCGGTGGGGTGCCGGCGGGCATGGTGATGCGAATTTGTACCGCGCCGTCGTCCAGTTGCGGCAGAAATTCGCTGCCCAGTTGCGTGAACAGCCAGGTGGAGCCTGCGAGCAAGACGCTGGCCAGGGCCAGCACCGCCCAGCGCCAGCGCAGCACGCCGGGCAGTACGCGGGAATAAGCGTGGCGCAGGCGCGCTATGCCGCTACTGAACCCGCGTACCGGAGCGCTGCGCACCAGCCCGCTGTTGAAGCTGATGCGGCCCATCAGCGCCGCCAGTGACGGTACCAGTGTCAACCCGGCCAGGAGTGTGGCGAGGATGGCGAATGAAATGGTCAGAATCATCTCGCGGAACACCAGTGCGGCAATGCCGCTGACCAGCAGGAAGGGCACCACCGCAGCCAGGTTGGTGACCGTCCCTGCGGTAATGGCCGAGACCACTTCGCTGGCGCCATCGCGTGCCGCGTCTTCAGGGGATTTGCCCAGGGTTTCGCGATGCCGGTAGATGTTCTCCAGCATCACAATGGCATTGTCGAGCAGCAAGCCGACGCCCAGTGCCAGCCCGCCCAGACTGATAATATTCAAGGTCAATCCACTGACGCCCATCAGAGCAAAGGTAGCCATGATGGCGATCGGAATCGAGATTCCAATGATAAACCCCTTGCGCAGGCTGCCAAGAAACAGCAGTACCATGATCATCGCCAATGTGCCGCCGAGCAGGGCGGCTGAGCTGACACTGGAGAGGGCGCCGCGAATAAAGTAGGCGGGGTCCTGGGTCGGGCGGTAGCTGATGTCGGCTGGTATGAAGTCATTGCGCACCAGCCGGTCCAGGGTGGCCTGTACCGCATCGGCCACCGCCACCGTATTGGCCTGGGGTCGCTTGTAGATCGATACCTGTGAGGCCGGCAAGCCATCCAGACGGGCGAAGACGCGCTGGCGCCGATGCCCGTCGATCACCTCGGCGACATCGGCCAGGCGGATATTCTGGCCGTAACGTGACACTTCACGGGGCAGCGGCAGCAGCAGGTTCTCAATCTGCTCAAGGGAGGTGAACAGGCCCTCGGTCTTGGCCGCCACGTCAAAGGTCTCGGAGGTCACCCGGCCAATCGGCAGGTCGCGATTTTCTGCTGCCAGGGTGCGGCTGATATCGTCCATGCCCATACCGTAGGACAGCAGGCGCTGCTGGTCGACGATGACCTCAATCTCGCGGACCATGCCACCAGCGGCTTCCACCGAGGAGACGCCCGGAATACCGATCAGCTGCGGCGACAGGGTGTTTTCGATCCAGTCGTTCAGCGCTGCCTCGCTGCGCACGGTCGAGCTGAAGCCGCCTTGCCATACGGCCTGTTGGCCGGGGTCAAATTTCCGCACCCGGGGTGGGTCGATATCCGGTAGCAGCGCGCGCGCCTGCTCCAGGCCGCGCGCCGTGTCCTGCAGGGCCAGATCCAGATCTGTGCCGAATTCGAACGTCAGGTCGATGTCGGTCTGGCTGTCTTCGATCTCGCTGCTGATCTTGGTCAGGTTTTCCGTCGCCGCCAGACTGCGTTCCAGCACCCGGGTGACCTGCTCTTCGATGACCTCGGCAGACACGCCCGGATACTCGACGCTGATGCGAATCTGCGGGTAGTCGATACTCGGCAGCAGGTCAATCGGCAGGCGTTGCAGGAAATACAGGCCGATCACCAGCACCACGGAGGACAGCGCCAGGGTGCCGACCGGACGGCTGATGGCCAGCGAGGTCAGGCCGAAACGCCGGCGCTCAGTCATGGCGAATGACAATGCGGACTTTCTGCGCGTCGAGCATGTTGATCGGATTGCTGGCGAGGATCAGTTCGCCGGGCTCCACGCCGCTGAGAATCTCGGTCCAGCGACTGCGGCTGATGCCGGTGCTCACAGCACGCCGGTTCAGGACGTCGTCCTCAATGACGAACACGTAGTATCCACCTTGCTGGCCACCCAGGGCAGCGGAGGGGGCGACCAGGGTAGCCGGGCGCGGATCGATGGCCGCGTCAATGCGCGCCAGAAAGCCCGGCCTGACGCCCTGTTTCCAGGCGGTTGAGGGCAGCAGCACTTCGACGGTTATCAGCCGGCTACTACCCAGTGCAGCGGGGAAGATGCGCCGCACCACGCCTTCCAGGAGCAAGTCTGGCAATGCGTCCAGGGTGACGGGCAGCCGTTGGCCCTGCTGCAAATGCACCACGTCGAGTTCAGAGACGCCCAGGCGCAATACCAGTTGATCCATATCGGCTAGCTCGAACAGGGTACTCTGCGTCTCCACCGCTTCGCCGGGTTCGATGTGGCGGGCAATGACCATGCTGGCTTGCGGAGCTGCTATGCGCCCGTAGGCGACGCGGCTTTGCCACAACTCGCGTTGGCTGCGCGCGACCTGCAAAGCCACGTCGGCGGCCTGATATTCGATGTCGGTAGCCACGCCGCGTCGACGGAGTTCGCTGGCCCGATTGAAGTCGAGGGTGGCCGACGCCATCTGCGCCTGTGCGCGGGCCAGTTCGGCCCCCGCTTCAGCGACATCCAGCTGCGCCAGAAGCTGGCCGGCCTTGACCCGGTCGCCTTCCTCAACCGCTACACTCTGAACGGTGCCTTCGGTTCGGGCGGCCAGACTGATCAATACGCGCGCTTCCACGGTCGCGGCAATGCGCAGTGGCCTGGACAGGTCCCGGGGGCTGACTTCATGGGCGGCAACCGGAGTCGCAGGGCGCTCGGCTGGACTGGACGGCGCCTCCGGCTGGCAGCCGGTGAGCAGTGCAAGTAGGAACAGACCCGCTAGGAACAGACACGGGACACTACGGAATGAGGCGGGTCTGTCCATCAACATGCGTAGGGGCTTTCCTTTCCTGGCGCGCGCGCTTTACTGGCCATGGTTAACAGCGTTTGAGTGGCTGTATGCTACCTGCTAGAGATGACAGAATCAGCCGAAGTTGATAATGATTCCTGCTATATCTTGGCAAAAGGTTTCAGGCTGCTTCTCTGCGCAGCAGCGTGGGCTATTGTGCGCATCATCGAACATGCCGTCTGGGCCCGGGTTATTGCGAACATGGGCTGTCTGGGGAGTGTACCCGCGGACAGACGGACGACACTGGCGAGGCCGCTGGCTGCGGCTTCCTTTTTTCTTGAGGAAATACTGATGGCAAACCTGGCTTTTATTGGCTTGGGCGTGATGGGTTATCCAATGGCAGGCCATCTGCGCACGGCCAATCATGAGGTCACCGTCTACAATCGGACCTCGTCCCGGGCACAGGCCTGGGTGGATCAGTTCGGCGGGCGCGCTTGTGCGACGCCGGCACAGGCGGCGGCTGATCAGGATCTGGTGATGATCTGCGTGGGTAACGATGATGATTTGCGTGACGTGGTCTGCGGCGAGCAGGGTGTGCTTCAGGGTATTCGCACTGGTGCGGTGATTATCGACCACACCACAGCCTCCGCTGGGGTTGCCCGCGAGCTTTCCCAGCTCTGCGCAGAAAAGGGTGTGGGCTTCCTGGATGCGCCCGTCTCAGGTGGGCAGGCGGGTGCGGAAAATGCTCAGCTGACCATCATGGTCGGCGGCGATGAGTCGGTGTTCGACTTCAGTCGACCGGTAATCAACTGCTACGCCAAGATGCTCAAGCTGATGGGCCCGGCGGGCTCGGGGCAGTTGACCAAGATGGTCAATCAGATCTGCATCGGTGGTCTGGTGCAGGGCTTGGCAGAAGCCCTGCACTTTGCCAAGCGCGCGGGTCTGGATGGCGAAGCGGCAATGTCGGTGATCAGCAAGGGTGCGGCGCAATCCTGGCAACTGGAGAATCGCCACAAGACCATGCTGGCCGGTGAGTTCGAGTTTGGTTTTGCCGTGGACTGGATGCGCAAGGATCTGGGTATCGTGCTTGATGAGGCGCGCCGTAACGGCGCGCAATTGCCGGTCACGGCGCTGGTTGATCAGTTCTATGCCGATATCCAGGCAATGGGCGGCAATCGTTGGGATACCTCCAGCCTGATTACGCGGCTGGAACGCAAGGGCAGGGACTGACCGCCTCTTGCGGCGGCGGGCCAGTTCGACAGGGCTGGCTCTGCTGTGGATAATGCAGCGCCTTGATCATGTCGCGGCCACAGGAGGCAACGCTTATGTCATTGACCGTTTGCCGCTCTGGTTGCGGCGCTTGCTGCATAGCGCCGTCCATCAGCTCGCCGATTCCAGGCATGCCGCACGGCAAACCCGCCGGCGTGCGCTGTATTCATCTGGATGCACAGGCCCGTTGCGCTATTTTCCTGTCCCCGGATCGACCCCGGGTGTGCGCAGAGTTTCATCCGGCGCACGACGTTTGCGGCGACACTGCCACTGACGCGCTGCGGCTTATCGGTTGGTGGGAGGCGCAGACGGGCTGAGGGCAGCGGCAAGCGTCAAGCCCCAAGCAGCAAGGAAATGCGATCAGCGCCTTGTCGTCGCTTGAAGCTTGACGCTTGAGGTTTGTGGTTTGCCACTAAAAAACCCGCCGAAGCGGGTTTTTTAGTGGCTGACAATCAGCCCGGATAGTCGCGCTTGGGCGAGCCGGTGTACAGCTGGCGCGGGCGGCCGATCTTGTACGGACCGCTGATCATCTCGTTCCAGTGCGCAATCCAGCCTGGCGTGCGGCCAGTGGCAAAGATGACCGTGAACATTGACGCCGGAATACCGATGGCCTTGAGGATGATCCCCGAGTAGAAATCGACGTTCGGGTAAAGATTGCGCTCAACAAAGTAGGGATCGTTGCGGGCAATGTCTTCCAGCTTCATCGCCAGTTCCAGTTGCGGATCGTTGATGCCCAGTTCAGCCAGCACTTCGTCACAGGTTTGCTTCATGACCTTGGCGCGCGGGTCGAAGTTCTTGTACACGCGGTGGCCGAAGCCCATCAGCTTGAACGGGTCGTCCTTGTCCTTGGCCTTGGCGACAAACTTCTCGATATTCGACACATCGCCGATTTCGTCGAGCATGCTCAGTACCGCTTCGTTGGCGCCGCCGTGCGCCGGCCCCCACAGGGCAGCGATGCCCGCGGCGATACAGGCAAAGGGATTGGCGCCGGAAGAGCCGGCCAGGCGGACGGTAGAGGTCGAGGCATTCTGTTCATGATCGGCATGCAGAACGAAGATGCGATCCATGGCCCTGGCCAGCACCGGATTGATCGCTTTTTCGTCACAGGGCGTGTTGAACATCATGTGCAGGAAATTTTCGGAATAGCTCAGGTCGTTGCGCGGATACATCATCGGCTGACCCATGGAGTACTTGTACACCATCGCCGCCAGCGTCGGCATCTTGGCAATCAGGCGCACCGCGGAGATGTCACGATGGTGCGCATCGTTGATGTCCAGCGAGTCGTGGTAGAAGGCCGACAGCGCGCCGACCACGCCGCACATGATGGCCATGGGGTGAGCGTCGCGGCGGAAGCCGTTGAAGAAAGTCTTCAGTTGCTCATGCACCATGGTGTGGTTCTTGATGGTGCTGACAAAGTCTTGCTTTTCACGCTCAGTGGGCAGTTCGCCCTTGAGCAGCAGGAAGCAGGTCTCCAGGAAGCTGGCCTTTTCAGCCAGTTGCTCGATGGGGTAGCCGCGGTGCAGCAGTACGCCCTTGTCCCCGTCGATGTAGGTAATCTTGGATTCGCAGGAGGAAGTCGCCATGAAGCCGGGGTCGAAGGTGAAGAAGCCTTCAGCGGTCAGACCGCGCACATCGATAACATCCGGGCCAAGAGTGCCTGAATACATTGGCAGGTCAATGGGGGTATGCCCCTCGATGATCAACTGCGCCTTCTTATCAGCCATTGATGGCCTCCTGTCTGCTGGAATCGAAACTGGAATCGAAAAGGGCCCCCACGCAGGGCCCGCATCACTATAAGGGGATAAATCGGTTTGTCAATTGTACCCATAGTGAATGGATATCAAGCAGATAAAAAGCTTTTATTGGCAGCTTGAACAAGTGCGGCGCACCTCCTGCAGGGTTGTAACAAGGGCCTTCCAAGGGCTTACGCGCGTTGTAATTTGGGGGTCAAGTCACTATACTCCATGGCCGGCAAAGTGGCATTTTGACCTGTCTGCAAGGCCAGGTAGTTGTGCCGCTGGGGTACCCGCAATAGTGCACCTTCCTATAATCCAGCCCTGAATCAAAAAGGGGCCACAAGTGTGAATATAGCCGTGAATAGCAAAAGACCTGTCAATCTAGATCTCAGGACAATCAAACTTCCTGTCACAGCGCTGACCTCAATTGCTCACCGCATTTCGGGCATCATCATGTTCATTTCCATCGCAGGTCTGCTTTGGATGCTGGATGTGTCACTGAGTTCCGAAAGTGGCTTCGAGCACGTGCAGTCGGTTTTGCAGAATCCGTTAGCCAAATTGATCCTGTGGGTGGTGTTGTCTGCCCTGATGTATCACCTGGTTGCCGGCATTCGTCACCTGGTCATGGACGCCGGCGTAGGTGAGGGCCTCGAGAGTGGCAAGCTTGGCTCGCAGATCGTGATTGTTGTATCCGTTATTCTGATTGTTCTTCTGGGGGTTTGGATATGGTAACCAACGTCACCAACCTGTCGCGCAGTGGTCTTTATGACTGGATGGTGCAGCGTGTATCTGCCGTATTACTGGCAGTTTATGTGTTGTTCCTGCTGGGTTATCTGATATTCAATCCGGGCCTCACTTATGCGGATTGGCAAGGTCTGTTCAGCCAGAACTGGATGCGTATATTCAGTCTGCTCACGCTGGTGGCCCTGAGCGTTCACGCTTGGGTCGGAATGTGGACCATTTCTACTGACTACCTGACTCCCATGGCACTGGGCAACTCAGCCACCATTGTGCGCTTCCTGTTTCAGGCAGTGTGCGGTTTGGCGATGTTTGTCTTTTTTGTCTGGGGCGTACAGATTCTTTGGGGTATCTAAATGTCTAACATCCGTACTTTGACTTTTGACGCCATCATTGTAGGTGGTGGTGGTGCCGGCATGCGCGCAGCGCTGCAGCTGGCTCAGGGCGGTCACAAGACTGCCGTGGTGACCAAGGTATTCCCGACCCGCTCGCACACGGTGTCTGCCCAGGGCGGCATCACTTGCGCCATCGCTTCAGCTGATCCGAATGACGACTGGCGCTGGCACATGTATGACACCGTCAAGGGCTCCGACTATATCGGCGACCAGGACGCGATCGAATATATGTGTTCTGTTGGCCCGGAAGCGATCTTCGAGCTGGAGCACATGGGTCTGCCGTTCTCGCGCACCGAGCAGGGCCGCATCTATCAGCGTCCGTTCGGCGGTCAGTCCAAGGGCCCGGACGACCCGACCCAGGCGGCACGCACCTGCGCTGCAGCTGACCGTACCGGTCATGCGCTGTTGCACACGCTGTATCAGAACAACGTCAAGCACAACACCACCTTCCTGAATGAATGGTATGCCGTGGATCTGGTGAAGAACCAGGACGGTACCATAGTGGGCGTGGTTGCCATCTGCATCGAAACCGGCGAAACCGCCTATATCCGTTCCAAGGCCACCGTGCTGGCCACGGGCGGCGCAGGGCGTATCTACGCTTCCACCACTAACGCACTGATCAATACCGGCGACGGCAT
>JAWOGT010000295.1:0-13789 GCA_046496585.1 Halopseudomonas sp. | reverse complement strand
CGCTGCCTGCTGCTGCAGCCAGCCTGGTGACCGTCGAAGTGATCGGCGAAGACAGCGAGCGCTTCCACCTGCGCCGCTGCCCATCCTGTACCACCCTGTTACTGGTTGCTGTGCTGGCCCTGATCGCCGCCTGCTCCTCGAATCCGAAGGTAATTGACGAGTCGCTCAGCGAGTCGGAGCTGTACCTGATGGCCCAGCAAGATCTGGATGCCAACAATTACGGCCCGGCGATTGAGAGTCTGCGCGCACTGGAGTCACGCTATCCGTTCGGCCGCTTTGCCCAGCAAGCGCAGCTGGAGCTGATCTACGCCTACTATCAGAATGTCGAGCCCGAAGCCGCCAAGTCCTCGGCCGATCGCTTTATTCGTCTGCATCCGCAGCATCCCAATGTCGATTATGCCTACTACATGCGCGGCATGACTTCCTTTACCCGGGATGCCGGCATCTTCGAGCGCTTTCTGCCGCTGGATATGACCCGCCGTGATCCCGGCGCTGCACGCGACTCATTCAACGAGTTTGCGCAGTTGGTCAGCCGTTATCCGGACAGCCGCTACGCGCCGGACGCGCGGCTGCGCATGGTGTACCTGCGCAACCTGCTGGCGGCGTACGACGTGAATGTGGGGCATTACTACCTCAAGCGTGATGCCCACCTGGCGGCAGCCAACCGCGGCCGCTATGTAGTCGAGAACTTCCAGCAGACTCCCGCGGTCGCTGATGGCCTGGCGCTGATGGTCGAGGCTTACCAGCGGCTGGCCATGGACGACCTGGCCCAGAGCGCATTGGCAACACTGCAAGCAAACTATCCAGAGCATCCGAGCCTGGATGATGGCAGGTTCCGGCATCACGTGGAGCCCGCCCAGCAACAGGCTGGGCGCCTGCGTAGCCTGATGACCGGCTTCAGCGATAAGGTCCTGACGCCGCCGTCGCAGCAAACCGGCACGCAGATGGAGCGCGAGATGCAGCAACAGTATCAGGAAGCCGTCGCTGCCATCCCGCGAGAAATTCGCACGCCGCAACAGGAAAAGCAGGACCGCTCGATCTGGAGCCGGATGACCTTCGGTCTGTTCGACTGAGCGCAACAGCTGCAGCAACGATAAGCTGGCCGGGCGCACTGCCCAGAGCCAGCTTTTTTATTGCCCGGGATGCCGCCAGATAACTGATGAGCTGACGGATCAGTCCTCTACCGACCATCCGGAGGTGATCGGGTAGCGCCGGTCGCGGCCAAATCCGCGCTGGGTAATACGCGCACCGACTGCAGCCTGGCGCCGCTTGTACTCGTTACGATCCACCATGCGCAGCACCCGACTGACCACCGCCGCATCAAAGCCTTCAGCCACAATGGCGCTGGCCGAGAGGTCATGCTCGATATACAAACGCAGGATTTCATCCAGCTCAGGATAGGCCGGCAACGAATCTTCATCCTTTTGATCCGGCGCCAATTCCGCCGAAGGCGGCCGGTCGATCACCCGCTGCGGAATCACCGGCCCAAGGCTGTTGCGGTACTCCGCCAGCCGGAACACCAGGGTCTTGGGTACATCCTTGAGCACGTCAAAACCGCCGGCCATGTCGCCATACAGGGTAGCGTAACCCACCGCCATCTCGCTTTTGTTGCCGGTAGTCAGCACCAGGGCACCGGTCTTGTTCGATAACGCCATCAACAGCGTCCCGCGGCAACGCGACTGCAGGTTTTCCTCGGTCGCGTCCTTGGCCAGACCGGCAAACGCCGGCGCCAAAGTCTGCATGAAAGCCTCCACCATGGGCGCGATGGACAGCACCCGGTAGGCCACATGCTGGGTGCGCGCCTGGGCTTCGGCATCCTCCAGGCTCATGCTTGAAGTGTAGTGGTAGGGCATCATGATCGCTTCGACATGCTCTGCTCCCAGTGCATCCACGGCCACCGCCAGCGTCAATGCCGAATCGATCCCCCCAGAAAGCCCCAGCAGCACGCCCTTGAAGCCACTTTTGCCGACATAATCGCGCACCCCGAGCACCAGCGCCTGATACACGCTCTCTTCCAGCGCCAGCAACGGCGCCAAGCTGCCCTGGCGCAAACGGACATGCTGCTCGTCATAGTACACATCCACCGGATGCAAACCCTCGGCGTAGGCTGGTGCTCGCAGGGCGATGTCGCCCTTGCTGCCCATCGCCAGCGAGCCGCCGTCAAACACCAGTTCGTCCTGACCACCCACCTGGTTGACGTAAATCACTGGCATGTCGCCTTCGCTGCACCGCTGCCCGAGTACTGCCTCGCGTTCGGCCTGTTTACCCAGATGAAACGGCGAGGCGTTGAGGTTGAGCATCAGCCGGGCGCCGGCCTGTTTGGCCTGAGCCATTGGCTGCGGCTGCCAAATGTCTTCACAGATGCTGATTGCCACCGGCAACCCCTCCAGCTGCACCACGCAGGGTTGATCGCCTTCGGTGAAATAACGTTTCTCGTCGAATACCTTGTAGTTGGGCAAGTGCTGTTTGCTGTAGTGCGTCAGCAATTGGCCATCGGCAATCACCGCCGCACGATTGAAACACTGACCACCCTCCTGCCAGGGGTAACCGACCACCAGATAGATCCCCGGACAGGCATCGCAGAGGCTCTGCAACGCCGCAGCGATACGCGCCTGCATGCTGGAACGCAACAGTAGATCCTCGGGCGGATAGCCACACAGCGACAACTCGGGAAACACAATCACCCGCGCCTGCAAGGCATCGCGCGCATGGCATGCCGAGTCGATGATCCGCTGCACATTGCCCTGGATATCGCCAACCCGTAGATTCAATTGCGCCATCACCACACGCAGGCAAGCTGTCATTGTCGATCTCCTGATTCATAATGCTGGCATTGTCAGGCATGCTGCACACAGCCGCAATAATACGGCGGCAGTGCCGGCATCAGGCACAATGTACTGCTGCACTACACTATGGCGTGAATTTTACAGGACGGGCAGATGGGTCTGATTAAACTGATGGTACTGGTCGGGGTCATAATTGGCCTGGTGATACTCTGGCGACGCTTCAAGGCATGGCAGGCCAGTAGCCAACCACCTCGCGCTGCACCCTCCAACCCGCTGCTGATGGTGCGCTGCGCCCATTGCCAGGTGCACTTGCCGCAGGACCAGGCGTTGCGGGTCGGCAATCAATGGTATTGCAGCGATGCACACCGCGATGCCGAGCGCCATGACTGAAGTCATCGACTTCCAGCGCCCGCGCATTCTGCGCATCTACAACATTTACCGCGTCATTCTCGGCTTTTTCCTGACAATACTGACCAGCGGAGCGGTGCGCGAGGGGCTGCTGGAACTGAACAACCCGCAGCTCTATGAAGTCGCCAGTTGGTTCTATCTGTTCGTCAACGTTGTGATCGCGCTGCTGCTCCATCAAGGCAAGCGCGATGCCTATCTGTTTGGCCTCTCGGTACTGGATATATTCCTGCTCGGCAGTATTTTCTACGCGGCTGGCGGTGCCGGCAGCGGCTTCGGCAACCTGCTGCTGATCCCGGTAGCCGCCGGCAATATTCTGATCCATGGCCGCGTCGGCCTGCTGCTGGCGGCGCTGGCCAGTCTGGTGACTATCTACCTGACCTTCTATCTCAGCCTGTCCATGCCCGGTACGGCGCAGAGCTACCTGCAAGTTGGCGTTCTGGGCGGCATCTACTTTGCCGTTGCGCTCTTTGTGCAGCGGCTGAGCAAGCGAGTGCGCCAGTCCGAAAGCCTGGCACAACAACAGGCCGCCAGCCTGGCCAGCCTGGAAAAACTCAATCAGTTGATTATCCAGCGCATGCGCACTGGCATCATCGTGGTGGCGCGCGGGCAACAGGTGCTGATGGCCAACGAAGCCTCGGCGCAAATGCTCGGCAAACCGATCATGCGCGGCATGGACCTGGATGACCTGGCTACTGGCCTGGCCCAGCGCTTGCACCAATGGCAGGGCAATCCGTCATTACGCACTCTGCCCTTTCACAATCACAGTGGTGGGGCGGAAATTACGGCCAACTTCAAACCCCTGACCAGTGATGAAGGCGAAGCCGTGCTGGTGTTTCTGGACGATAACACCCAAGTGGCGCAGCAGGCCCAGCAGCTCAAGCTCGCCTCGCTTGGCCGACTGACAGCGAGTATCGCGCATGAGATTCGCAACCCCCTGGGGGCAATCAGCCATGCCGCGCAGTTGCTCGGCGAGTCGCCGCAGGTCACCGCTCAGGACCAGCGCCTGACCGAGATTATTCAGCAACACTCCAAGCGCATGAACAAGGTTATTGAAACCGTACTGGAGTTATCCAGACGGCGCCCCAGCGAGCCGCAGCTAATCGATCTGACGCTCTGGCTTGAGCAATTTGCCGAGACCTTTGTGCTGAGCCATCCCGCCACCGACAACCTGGAGCTGCAACTGGGCCAGCACATCATGGCCCGCCTGGACCCCCACCAGCTCAACCAGGTGCTGGACAATCTGTGCAGCAATGCCCTGCGTTACAGTGGCGCCGAGGGCCTCACCCGCACAATCTGGCTGAAGCTGTATATTCACCCGGATACCGACCTGCCGATCCTGGAGGTGATAGATCACGGGCCGGGCATCAGTGCAGAGCATATCGCGCATATTTTCGAACCCTTCTATACCACCGAAAACTCGGGCACGGGCCTGGGGCTGTATATTTCTCGCGAACTCTGTGAGAGTAACCAGGCTCGGCTGGAGTACGAGCCGTTGATGCCGCGAGGCAGTTGCATGCGGATCACCTTTGCGCATCCGCGGCGACTGGTATAATACCGCCAGACCCTGAAAGGAGCCTGATCGCACCCGATGAATAGCCCTACGGTACTGATCATTGATGACGAACCGGATATTGTCGAACTGCTGGAAATGACCCTGCAGCGCATGCACATACAGACCAGCAGCGCGATCAACATGCGCCAGGCACTGGAGAAGCTCGGCAAGCAGCGGTTCGACCTGTGTCTGACCGATATGCGCTTACCCGATGGCGACGGCCTGGCCATTGTGCGGCACATCCAGCAGCACCACCCACAGACGCCAGTGGCCATGATCACCGCCTACGGCAGCCTGGATACCGCTATCAGCGCGCTCAAGGCCGGTGCGTTTGACTTCCTCACCAAACCCGTCGATTTGCGCCGCCTGCGCGAACTGGTCAGCCACGCCCTGAGCCTGAGTCAAGCCGAGCCGCCCAGCGGGAAAGAGCACCAGCCAGATCCGATTCTCGGCGTTTCACCGCCCATCGTGCAACTGCGCGCGCAGATCGCCAAGCTGGCGCGCAGCCAGGCACCGCTGTATATCAGCGGTGAATCGGGCAGCGGCAAGGAACTGGTCGCCAGGCGCATTCATGCGCTCGGGGCACGGGCCGATCAACCCTTTGTCGCGGTCAACTGCGGCGCCATCCCCTCGGAGCTGATGGAAAGCGAGTTCTTCGGCCACAAGCGCGGCAGCTTTACCGGGGCCATCGCCGACAAACCCGGCCTGTTTCAAGCGGCCTCGGGCGGCACCCTGTTTCTTGATGAGGTCGCCGATCTGCCCATGGCCATGCAGGTCAAACTGCTCCGCGCGATCCAGGAAAAGGCCGTGCGGCCTTTAGGCACCCAGCAGGAAGAGGCGGTGGACATCCGGCTGTTGTGCGCCACGCATAAAGACCTGGCCGCCGAAGTGGCCGCCGGGCGTTTCCGTCAGGATCTGTTTTATCGCATCAATGTGATCGAATTGCGCGTACCGCCGCTGCGCGAGCGCCGCGAAGATATTGCGCTCTTGACCCGGCATATTCTTGCCCGACTGGCTGTGCGCAACCAGATGCCGCCGTCCAGCGTCAGCTCGGAAACCCTGGAGCGGCTGAGCAACTATCGCTTCCCGGGCAATGTGCGCGAGCTGGAGAACATTCTCGAGCGCGCCTTTACCCTGAGTGAAGGGCACTTGATCAACAGCCACGACATTCACCTTGCCTCCGGTGCCAGTGGCCAGGACCAGCAACCCTCGCTGAGCCAGATTGACTCGCTGGAGGACTACCTGGATAACATCGAGCGCACCGCCCTTAGCCAGGCGCTGGAAGAAACCCGTTGGAACAAGACGGCGGCAGCCAAGCGCCTGGGCCTGACTTTCCGCTCGCTGCGTTACCGCCTGAAAAAGCTCGGCATGGAAGACTAGACGGCAACCCCCAGGCAACCGGCGAGGTCATAGGGTTGCGGATCGATAATGGGTGTCGCGCCACTCATCAGGTCCGCCAGCAATCGGCATGACGCCGGCGCCAACACCAAGCCATTGCGATAATGTCCGGTGTTCAACCACAGACCCTCATAGCCGGGCACCTGACCGATATAGGGCACGCCCTCCGGCGAACCCGGCCGCAAACCGGCCCATTGCGCCACGGGCCGCTGATCTGCCAAGGCCGGCAACATGGCCACCGCCGACGCCGACAACGAAGCTAGCGCCTCAGCTGTCGTGCGTTTGTCGAAGCCTGCATGCTCCAGGGTACTGCCAAACAGGATGTGACCGTCCTGCCGGGGAATGGCGTAGCGCCCGTCAAACAACACCATGCTCTGCAGCCAGCCAGGCGCGCCCTTGTAGAGAATCATCTGGCCCTTGACTGGCTGCACCGGCAGCTCCAGACCCAATTCGGCGAGCCATTCGCCACTCCAGGCGCCCGCTGCCAACACCACCGCATCGGCGCTATGCCGCGTAGCGCCAGCGAACACGCCACGGACATGACCCTTTTCCTGCCATAACTGGGTAACGGGTGTATTTTCCAGCAAGCTGAAACCGGCAAACTGCTGCAAACGCGCTTTTAATGCCGCCATCAAGCGCGGATTACGCACATTGGCGACATCCGGCTGCCACAGCGCCTGCTGGAATCCGTCAGCCAGTTGCGGTACCTGCTGATAGATAAAATCCGCCTCTACCGATCGCAGTGGTTTATGTTGAGCGGCAGCCCAGCGCAGCGCTTCAGGCTGTTCGGCGTGATCCAGCCACAACAGGCCACAGGGGCTGACTTCAGGATCGATGCCGGTGGCCTGCGCGAGCGCCTCACCCAACTGCGGATAGAATCCCTGCGACCAGTTCGCCAGTGCACTGATTGGATCGCTGTAGCGCCAAGGGTAGAGCGGCGACACCAGACCACCGCCCGCCCACGACGCTTCTTGCCCAGTCTGCCGGCGTTCGATCAGGCAGACGCCCACTCCCTGTTCGAGCAAGTTCAGTGCACTCAGGCACCCAATGACTCCCCCACCAATCACAATGACCTGCTGCACAGAACTCTCCCCGATCAGTTGCCGGTACGGCAAAATACCGGCCCAGCTTAAACCAGATGGCGGCAGCCGGTCATGCACCAAAGCATTATCCAGCCGAGTCCGAGCGCTCTTCGCGATGTAATACCTGGAACGATAAATCCCCAACCTTAGACCTTCTGACTAGCCCTGACATATGTCACTTGGGCTGATAAACCGGTATTATTGGCATCGATTTTCATGCACAAGGCGACATGTTAATGACAGCAAAGAACATAGACGTATTGCTTGTCGGTGGGGGCGTCATGAGCGCCACCCTGGGAATGTTGCTCAAACAGCTGGATCCGGCAATGACCATTACCCTGGTCGAACGTCTGGACCATGTTGCCCACGAAAGCACGGACGGCTGGAACAACGCGGGTACTGGCCATGCTGGCTACTGTGAGCTGAACTACACTCCTGAAGACACCGACGGCAACATCACCATCGACCGAGCGCTGGCGATCAACGCATCCTTTGAGGTGACCCTGCAGTTCTGGTCCTACCTGGTGGAGCAAAAAATCCTTCCGGACCCACCCGGTTTTATCAACCCCACTCCGCACCAGAGCTTCGTCTGGGGCGACAAGGACAGCCAGTTCCTGCGTCGCCGGCATGAACTGCTCAGCGCCCATCATTTGTTCGCCGATATGCAGTTCAGTGACTCTGCCGCGCAGATCAGCGAGTGGATGCCCCTGGTCATGACCAAACGCGACCCACAAGAGGCCGTGGCAGCCACCCGTGTCAGCCATGGTTCGGATGTGGACTTTGGCTCACTGACCCGGAGTATGGTCAAGCATCTGGAAAGCACCGAGAATTTCGATCTGTGGCTGAACCATTCGGTCAACTCGCTGAAGAAAAGCAAACGCGGCCATTGGCGCGTTGCGGTGCAAGACGAGAAAACCGGCGAAGAGAAAATGCTCAACGCCAAGTTTGTATTTCTCGGTGCCGGCGGCGGTTCCTTGCCGTTGCTGCAAAAATCGCACATTGACGAAAGCGAGGGGTATGGTGGCTTTCCGGTCAGTGGCCAGTGGCTGGTGTGCAAAAAGCCGGAGATCGTCAGCCAGCACAACTCCAAGGTCTACGGCAAAGCCCCAACCGGTGCGCCGCCCATGTCGGTACCGCATCTGGATACGCGCATCATCAATGGCGAACCCGCTTTACTGTTCGGTCCTTTCGCCGGCTTTACCACCAAGTTCCTGAAAAAAGGCTCGGTATTTGATCTGTTTTCATCGGTCAAAACCTACAACGTGGCACCCATGATGGCGGTCGGCAGGGACAACATGGACCTGACCCGTTATCTGATCGCCGAGTCGTTCCAGTCGCACAAGGACCGAGTGGCGTCGCTGCGCCACTTCTTTCCAGAAGCGAACGAGGAGAACTGGACGCTGCAGGATGCCGGCATGCGGGTGCAGATCATCAAGAAAGACGCCAAGGGCCACGGCAAGCTTGAATTTGGTACCGAGATCGTCGCCGCCAAGGATGGCTCCCTAGCGGCGCTGCTGGGTGCTTCACCTGGTGCGTCTACTGCGGTTCAGGCCATGATCGACGTACTCGAGCGCTGCTTCAAGGAGCGCATCGCCACACCGGAGTGGCAGGCGCGGATGAAACAGCTGGTGCCCTCTTATGGCCAGTCGCTGATTACCAATGCAGAACTGTTGAAACAGGTCCGCGACCGTACGCTCGGCACCCTGCAGTTACGCCGCTAGCCGTTCAGCAGCAGGGGTCCGGCTTACCGGCCCCCTGCTGCTGTTCAGTGCCTCACGGCGGGCGCTGCAAGCGCTTGGCCGCATCCAGCTCCACCCCTTCCGCCGCCAGCTCATCGTAGGCGAGATCAAGACCGGCTTTGAGCTCTTCGGCAAACCCCGACTGCCGCGACAGCACAAAACGCATGGGATGCTCGGCAATTTCAATATACGGCAGCGGCGCAAGCCCCCTCAGGGCTACCGCCGGATCCACCTGCGCGCGGTAGTTCAGCAGAAAGTCACCCCGGCCGCGCAGCAGCATCTCCAAAGCACCTGCATGCGACATGCTGGTATCGAAATTCATCGCCAAGGCGGGGTCCTGCAAGCGCTTCAGCAAGGATTTGATGTACGTGTAATTGGTAATGAGGATCACCCGCTTGCCAATCAGATCATCTGGCCAGACAGGCTTTGATTGACCCGGCAAGTAGTAAAGGTTGATCGCGACTTGCGCCAGATCTCGCTCGGTCAGCAAGGTCAGATCATCCAGACCCGGCTTGTCGATGATGCCCGGCCAAAGATCCACCTCACCATCGGCCAGACCCCGCCATATCCGCGCACTGGGCAGGATACGAATCTCGGCAGGATACCCCGCACGCTCCAGCAACAATTGCGTCAACTCAACCAGGACACCCGCCGGCTTGCCCTGCTGGTCCAGATAGGAGTACGCAGGGAACTGCATTATCCCCACCTGAACCACCGGCTTGGCAGTATGCCGCTCAACTTCGCCGGCCAGCACAGCCGGCCAAGCGAGCAACCACAGCGCTATGGCCGCGCACAACAGCAGGCATTGCGGTATTCCAGTTTTACCTTGTTGTTGTTTTAGCACGCGCAGACCTTGCCTCACTGGCACTCGCCGGCTCCATGCCGGCCGCTCGAAAAGAGTGCACAATGTTACCAAAATATGTCAATAATTCCACGCCATAAAAATTGCGCATCCCCGCTCAGTTCCCAACGCACAATAAAAAACCCCCGTCAGCCTGTCGCTAACGGGGGTTTATGGGGCCAGCGCTATGCTCAGTCGATGTAAACCGGCAGCCGCGCGCAGATAGTCTGCACCTGGGCGCGAACACGCTCAATCACCGACTCGTCGCCCATATTCTCCAGCACGTCACAGATCCAGCCCGCCAGCTCGCCGCAGTCTGCTGCGTCAAAGCCCCGCGTGGTGACCGCCGGGGTGCCAATACGCAAACCCGAGGTAACGAAGGGCGAGCGCGGATCATTCGGCACCGCGTTCTTGTTGACGGTGATATGCGCGCGACCCAGGGCGGCATCGGCGTCCTTGCCAGTAATGTCCTGCTTGATCAGCGACAACAGGAACAAGTGGTTCTGGGTACCGCCTGAAACCACATCAAAGCCGCGACCGATAAACACCTCGGCCATGGCTTGTGCGTTCTTCACTACCTGCTGCTGGTAGGTCTTGAACTCAGGGCTCATGGCCTCTTTGAAGCAGATCGCCTTGGCCGCAATAACGTGCATCAGCGGGCCACCCTGGCCGCCAGGGAAAACCGCCGAGTTGAGCTTCTTTTCCAGCGCTTCGTTGCTGCGCGCCAGAATCAGGCCGCCACGCGGACCGCGCAGCGTCTTGTGCGTAGTGGTGGTGACCACGTCGGCAAACGGCACCGGATTGGGGTACACGCCCGCTGCGACCAGACCCGCCACGTGGGCCATATCCACAAACAGATAGGCGCCGACCTTGTCGGCAATCGCGCGAAAACGCGGGAAATCCAGCACCTGCGAATAGGCAGAAAAGCCGGCAATGATCATCTTCGGCTTGTGCTCAACCGCCAGCGCTTCGACTTCATCATAATCAATCAGACCGGTATCCGTGTTGATGCCGTACTGCACTGCGTGGTAATGCTTGCCGGAAAAATTGACCGATGCGCCGTGGGTCAGATGCCCGCCGTGCGCCAGGCTCATGCCCAGTATGGTATCGCCCGGGGTCAATAGCGCTTGAAACACCGCACTGTTGGCCTGTGAGCCCGCGTGCGGCTGGACGTTGGCGTAGTCAGCGCCGAACAGTAGCTTGGCGCGATCGATCGCCAACTGCTCGGCAATATCAACGAACTCGCAGCCACCGTAATAGCGCTTGCCAGGGTAGCCTTCGGCGTATTTGTTGGTCAGTACCGAACCCTGGGCCTGCATCACTGCCGGACTGGTGTAGTTCTCCGAGGCGATCAGTTCGATGTGATCTTCCTGACGCACGGATTCCTGCTGCATGGCAGCCCAGAGCTCGGGATCAAAGGTAGCAATATCATTGGAACGGCTAAACATGTCGCGGCCCCCTGCAAGGACGTTCAAATTAGCCGTGAATTCTACCGCAAGCGGCTGCAAGTGGCACATGAAAAGCACTCACGCACTGCACAAAATCGTTTCAAGCCAACTCCACCTGGCTCAGCTGCGGGGCAATAAATGCTCGGCAAGCAAGGTCTCTGCGGGTACCGGATGCCCTAACAGGTAGCCCTGCACCTCGTCACAACCAAAACCGACCAGCAAGCCCAACTGCTCCAGGGTTTCTACCCCTTCAGCGATCACCCGCAGCTGCAGGCTGCGACCCAAAGCCACTATGGCCTTGGCCAGACGCGAATCACGGTTACCCGCGTGCATCGCCTGTATAAAGCTGCGGTCAATCTTCAAGGTATCAATCGGGAAGTCTTTCAGGTAGTTCAACGACGAATAGCCGGTACCGAAATCATCCACGGCTATTTCAATGCCCAACGCCTTGAGCGCCGCAAGCGTCTGCATGGTTTCCGCCACGTCTTGCAGCAGGACACTCTCGGTCAACTCCAGCTCGATAGTGCCCGGATCGATGGCATAGCGCTCAAGCACCTTGCCCACCTGCTCGGCCAGCCGACCATCGGTAAACTGCCGGGCGGACAGGTTGATCGCCAGACGCGGCAGATGATGGCCGGCATCGCGCCACTCGGCCATCTGCTGGCAGGCGCGATCAATGACCCACTCGCCGAGCACGCCAACCAGACCAATTTCCTCGGCCATGGGAATGAATACCGCAGGCGAGATTGCGCCGTGCACCGGGTGTTGCCAGCGCAACAGCACCTCGGCGCCGGTCAGCCGCCGGCTGGCGCAGTCAAACTGCGGCTGGTAATGCAGTTTCAGTATATTGTCCTGCAACGCCCGGCGTAGATCACTTTCAAGGCTCAGACGCTCCAGCGCCCGGGCGTTCATGTCGGCCTGATAGAACTGGAAAGTGTCCTTGCCGGCGCCTTTGGCATGGTACATCGCCGTATCGGCGTTCTTCAGCAGGGAGCTGACCTCAAGACCATCCTGTGGATACAGCGCCAAACCGATACTGGCACTGATGAAAAACTCCCGCTCCTGCAGGCTGAAGGCCGGCGCCAAGGCGGCGAGGATCTTCTCGGCGACATGGATGGCGGCGCTCATGGCCGCGTCACGGTCGCTCAGGCCAGCGAGCAACATGGTGAACTCGTCCCCGCCCATACGCGCCACCGTATCGCTGTTACGCACACAGTCGCGCAGCCGCCGGGCAACTTCCTTGAGCATCGCGTCACCCGCCGCATGACCCAGCGTGTCATTGATCGGCTTGAACCGATCCAGATCCAGGAACAGCACCGCGACCCATTCATCACGCCGCTCGGCCAACTGCAGCGCCGTGCGCAGCCGGTCCTGAAACAGCGTCCGGTTAGCCAGCCCGGTCAGTGCATCGTAATAGGCCAGGCTTTCGATCCGCGCTTCACTGGCCTTGCGTTCACTGATATCGACAAAGAAACACACATAGCTGACCAGATCGCCCTCATTGTCATGCACGGCGGTAATACCCGCCCAGGCCGGGAACTGCTCACCGCTCTTGCGCCGTGGCCAGATCTCGCCTTCCCAGCGGCCTTGCTCTTTCAGCGTGCGCAGGATCCCCGGGTAGAAATGCGCGTCATGCACCGTTGACTCGAGCAGCTTGGGCGTGTGGTCGAGTATCTCGTCGGCGCTGAAACCGGTGATCTGCGAAAAGTTCTCGTTGACCTGCACCACATAGCCGGCCGGATCGGTGACAGAATCGCCCCGGTGGTATTCTCGAACACGGTGGCCGCCATGCGCAGGCGATTTTCCGTGCGCCGCTGTTCGGTGATGTCCCGGGCGATGCCGAGCAAGCCGAGAAATTCACCCTGTGCACCCCACATCAACGACAGCCGCAATTCAGTCGGGCATTTGCGCCCCTCGACGCTGATGCAATCGAAGGTGGTATCACGGTAAAAACCCTCTTTTTGCAGGCGTGCCGCTGCAGATGGCTCGTAAACAAGGGGCGACAGGTATTTGAGCACCTGGCCCATAAAGCGCTGGTATTCGTCACCGGCGACGATGTCGGTGAAGCCGCGGCGGATAAGTTTTTCCGGCTCGTAACCGAGCAATGGCTTCACCGAGGGGCTGATGTAATTCAACCGAAAAGCCGCATCGGTGGACCAGATCACATCACTGATATTTTCCGCCAGCAGCCGGTAACGTTGCTCGCTGGTCTTCAATTGCTCGATAGATTCGCTCTGCAACGTCACATCCCGGATCACCCCGATCAACTGTTTGACCCGACCATCGGCCAGCCTGGACAGCACCTTGACGCGCAGACTGAACGAGTGCCAACTGCCATCGCGGTGGCGCCAGCGCAGCCGACTTTCCTGCACCTTGTCGTCGGATAACACCTGCTGCAGGTTACGGTTAATCATCATCGATTCAGCATCATCGGGATGCAGCAAACGATCGCGATAGTCCTGCGCCTGGACTTCCGGATCATCGTCGGCATAGCCGAGCATCTGCGCCAACGAGCGGTTGCTGTAAACAAACGTC
>JAWOGT010000351.1:0-4370 GCA_046496585.1 Halopseudomonas sp. | reverse complement strand
TCTTCCAGCGTGGTAGTTCCATTCTGTTCGGTCGCGGTGATCGGGGACAGGGTATTGGTGAGCAATGTTGATTTGCCTGAGCCGGAAGCGCCGGTGACCCAGGTCAGCGAGCCCACCGGAATATCCAGCTTGACCTTGTGCAGATTGTTACCACAGGCGCCCTTGAGCCGCAGCCACTTGTCCTTCTGCGGCGGATTGCGTTTGCCCGGGACCGGTATCTTGACCTTGCCGGACAGATACTTACCGGTCAGCGAGGCGGGGTTGTTCATCACTTCCTCGGCGGTGCCCTGGGCGACGATTTCGCCGCCGTGGATACCCGCACCCGGCCCGATATCGACCACGTAGTCGGCCAGCCGGATGGCATCTTCATCGTGCTCGACGACGATCACCGTGTTACCCAGGTCGCGCAGGTGGATCAGTGTGGACAGCAGGCGCTCGTTGTCGCGTTGATGCAGGCCAATGGAAGGCTCATCAAGGATGTACATCACCCCCACCAGGCCGGCACCGATCTGGCTGGCCAGGCGGATGCGCTGCGCTTCGCCGCCAGACAGGGTGTCGGCGCTGCGATCCAGCGACAGGTAATCCAGACCCACGTTGACCAGAAACATCAGGCGGGCACGTATTTCCTTGAGGATCTTCTCGGCAATTTCGCCACGGCTGCCATCGAGGGTCAGGCCGCTGAAATAGGCGGCGGCTTCGCCTACCGGAAGGGTGGTCACACCGGGCAGGTTGCGGCCGTCGATAAAGACATGGCGTGCTTCGCGGCGCAGGCGTGTGCCGCTGCAGGAAGGGCAAGGCTGCGTACTCAGATACTTGCCCAGCTCTTCGCGTACGCTTTGCGATTCGGTCTCGCGGTAGCGCCGCTCCAGGTTCGGTACTATGCCTTCAAAGGCGTGTTGGCGCATGACGATATCGCCGCGGTCATTCAGGTAGCGGAACGAGACCTTTTCACCGCCGGTGCCATGCAGTACCAGCTTGCGATGCGGATCCTCGAGCTCGGCAAAGGGCCTATCCAGAGAGATGGCGTAATGCTCAGCCAACGAACTGAGCATCTGGAAGTAGTAGACATTGCGCCGGTCCCAGCCGCGAATGGCGCCTTCGGCCAGGGTCAGTTCGCCATTCACCAGCCGCTTGCTGTCGAAGAACTGTTTGACGCCCAGGCCGTCGCAGGTCGGGCAGGCACCGGCCGGGTTGTTGAAAGAGAACAGTCGCGGCTCCAGCTCACTGATGGAATGGCCGCACTGCGGACAGGCGAAGCGCGCGCTGAAGGTCAGCTCTTCGCCTTCTTCGCCGTCCATGGGCGCGACAATCGCGATACCATCGGCCAGGTTCAGACAGGTTTCGAAGGATTCGGCCAGGCGTAATTGCAAGTCTTCACGCACCTTGAAACGGTCGACTACCACTTCGATAGTATGCTTCCGGTTCTTTTCCAGCGCCGGCGCTTCATCCAGATCATGAATGCGGCCATTGATGCGAGCGCGCACAAAGCCTTGGGCACGTAATTCATCCAGCAAGGCCAGATGCTCGCCCTTGCGCTCGCGCATAACCGGCGCCAGCAGCATCAGCTTGCTGCCCTCGGGCATGGCCAGCACCTGATCCACCATCTGGCTGACGGTCTGTGCGGCCAGCGGCAGATCGTGATCCGGGCAGCGCGGCTCGCCGACGCGGGCGAACAGCAGACGCAAATAGTCGTAGATCTCGGTAATGGTACCTACGGTGGAGCGCGGGTTGTGCGAGGTGGATTTTTGCTCGATGGAAATCGCCGGGGACAAGCCCTCGATATGATCGACATCGGGCTTTTCCATCATCGACAGAAACTGTCTTGCATAGGCCGAGAGCGACTCGACATAACGGCGTTGCCCCTCGGCATAGAGGGTGTCAAAGGCCAGGCTCGATTTGCCCGAGCCGGACAAGCCGGTAATCACGATCAGTTTGTCGCGCGGCAGATCGAGGTCAATGTTCTTCAGGTTGTGGGTGCGCGCCCCACGGATCGAAATGGTATCCACAGTACATTTACCCTACGGCCAGCAAAGCGGATCAGTATACGTTGTCCAGCACCGGCCCGGCAAAACTCGAACAATAAACCGATGCCGGGGCAAGCTTGCTTTGCAACCGCAGATGTCTGTTTCTGCTTGTGGCGAGCGCCATGTTAGACTTCTTCGTTTTTCGCGCGGCAACTGGCTTGCGCGCGCCAAGCCCACCCGTCACCAAGCAGGAAATGCCATGCACCAGGCCGATCGCATGACGTCCGCCGAGCAACGCGCCACTGGCTCGTTGGCTGCGGTATTTGCCTTCCGCATGCTCGGGCTGTTTATGGTGCTGCCGGTACTGGCAACCTATGGCAGCGCCCTGCAAGGGGCGACACCGCTGCTGATCGGCATTGCGATTGGTGCCTACGGGCTGACCCAAGCCTGCCTGCAGATTCCCTTTGGCATGTTGTCCGATCGCATTGGTCGCAAGCCGGTGATCATCGGTGGCTTGTTGCTGTTTGCCCTGGGCGGTCTGGTGGCGGCACAAGCCGACAGCATGCACGGGGTGATCATCGGCCGGGTGATTCAGGGCGCCGGCGCGATTGCGGCGGCGGTAATGGCGCTGGTCGCCGATCTGACGCGTGAGCAGCATCGCACCAAAGCGATGGCGATGATCGGCATGAGTATCGGGCTGTCGTTTGCCGTGGCGATGGTTGCCGGGCCGCTGATTGCTGCGCGCGCCGGGCTGCAGGGGGTGTTTTACAGCACCACGGGGTTGGCGTTGATCGGCATGCTCTTGGTTATCTGGGTGGTACCCACGCCCCAGCGTGCGCTGCGTCATCGGGAGGCGGGCGTAGTGCCCAGCGCCTTTTTGCCAAGCCTGCGCAACAAGGACTTACTGCGCCTGAACTACGGGATTGCCGTGTTGCACGCCATTCTGATGGCCAGCTTCGTGGCCATTCCCCTGGCATTGCAGGAGCAGGCCGGCTTGCCCCGTGAGGAGCATTGGTGGGTTTACCTGTCGGCGTTGTTGCTGTCTTTCGTCGTCATGGTGCCCTTTATCATCTATGCCGAGCGTCAGCGGCAGATCAAGCGCGTGGTGCTGGGCGCGATTGCATTGCTGGCCCTGGTACAACCGATCATGTGGCTGGGTATGGGCTCACTACCCTGGCTGGTGGCCGCTATCGTGCTGTTTTTCGTTGGCTTCAACCTGCTTGAGGCGACCTTGCCATCGCTACTCAGCAAGATTGCCCCGGCTGGCAGCAAAGGCACGGCCATGGGCGTGTACTCCACCAGCCAATTCGCCGGGGCCGCAGCGGGGGGGCTGATCGGCGGCGCAGTATTCGGCGCCTGGGGCCTGGGTGGGGTTTTCCTCTGCTGCGCACTACTCGCGGTTTCCTGGTGGGTGATTGGTGTTACCATGAGTGAACCCCCCTATGTGACAAGCTACCGCCTGCCGTTGTCCCTGGCGTTAGTTGAGGATGAAACATTATCCCGACGAATTCTTGCGGTTGCGGGGGTAACAGAAGCGATTGTTGTGGCAGAAGAGGCCGCAGCTTATCTAAAGGTTGATAAACAGATACTGGACCGTGAGGCGCTGGACCGGGTGATTAGCCCGGCCTGAACCGGCCAGCAAATCAGGAGAAAAGCACCATGGCCAGAGGCGTCAACAAGGTAATTTTGATTGGTAATGTCGGTGGCGATCCGGAAGTCCGCTACTTGCCCAACGGCAATGCCGTTGCCAACATCACCCTCGCCACCAGCGACAGCTGGAAAGACAAGCAGACCGGACAGCAGCAGGAACGTACCGAGTGGCACCGCGTGGTGTTTTTTGGCCGCATCGCTGAAGTGGTCGGCGAATATGTGCGCAAGGGCTCGAAAATGTATATCGAAGGCCGGCTGCAAACCCGCGAATGGGAAAAGGACGGCGTGAAGCGTTACACCACGGAAATCGTCGTGGACATCGGTGGGCAGATGCAGTTGCTCGATGGCAAGCCGCAGGGCGGCGAGCAGGGCATGGCCCCGCGTCCCCAGCAGCAGCGTCCGGCACAACAACCGGCACAGCAAGCGGCGCCCCAGCAGCAGCCTGCGCAGCAAGCGCCGCAGCAGGCAGCGCCGGATTACGACAGCTTTGATGATGACATTCCGTTCTGACATAGAACTGGTCAACAAACCCGGCTTGTTCGAGGATGCAGCATCCTCCGGCATGCCGGGTTTTATTTTGTCGTTAATATGGAACAACGCATGTCTGAAATCTATTTTGTCCGCCATGGCCAGGCCTCCTTCGGCTCGGCCAATTACGACCAGCTGTCCGAACTGGGCCATCAGCAGGCGCGCTTGCTGGGCGAATACTTTCAGCAGCGCGGCATGCGCTTTGATCGCATTCTGACCGGCGACATG
>JAWOGT010000180.1:0-3234 GCA_046496585.1 Halopseudomonas sp. | reverse complement strand
AACTATGGTCAAGGTACTTGTGCTTTATCACTCCATGTACGGTCACGTAGAAACCATGGCCAACGCAGCGCCTTCGGCAACTGCGTTGGCCATGGTTTCTACGTGACCGTACATGGAGTGATAAAGCACAAGTACCTTGACCATAGTTGATTCCTTTAGATTCGTTGATGCAAAGTCAGCCGATGGGTTATCGACGAGCTTGCACCAACAATGCATTAAATCTACACAACAATAAAATGCAAATGCGGCGTATTAATATCGGTAATTTCGATAGATAGAGTACGCTGGACGCTAGTAAAACCGCTGTATTTTTGCCCCAGCGCTTGACATAAATCAACGCTAAACAATCCCAATAGGGGAGTCTGAGTGGGGGCTTGGACATGCATCAGAGATGCACATCACCGGGCACTTTCGCCACAACCAGCGCACTGGCCTGCGGAGGTCAAAATGGATCACATCCCCTCGATGTACACCCTGTTGCGTGACCGGGTAGATGCTGGTCGCAGCCTGGTCGAACCGCTGCAAAAATACGCCCACAGGCCGGAGGTTATTATCCTGGCGCTGCCGCGTGGCGGGGTGCCGGTTGCCTATGAGGTGGCAACCGCACTACAAGTGCGTCTGGATCTGATGCTGGTGCGCAAACTCGGCATGCCAGGCCATGAAGAGTACGCGATGGGCGCCATTGCCAGCGGCGGCATACTCATCCGCAATGAAGATGCCTTGCGGGCATACCCGGTTGATCAGGCCGCATTCGACCGCGTGGTGGCACGAGAGACACAAGAGCTGCAGCGCCGTGAGCAGGTCTACCGGGGCAGCCGTGCGCCCTTACAACTTGCGGATCAGGTGGTGATACTGGTCGACGACGGCCTGGCGACCGGCGCCTCGATGCAGGCTGCGATCCAGGCGGTGCGGCGGCACTCGCCAGCGCGCATTGTCGTGGCCGTGCCGGTGGCCGCACGCGACACGGTCGAGCAGTTGCAGTTCGAAGTCGATGAAGTCGTGTGCCCGCTGGCGCCACAATGGTTGATGTCGATTGGTTACTGGTACGAGAATTTTTCCCAGACCTCGGATGAGCAGGTCATCGATCTACTGCAGCAGGCCTGGCAGCGCGACCCCGGCGGCCAGGCTGAGGCTGACTGAAGCCCACTAGACTTGCCTCAGAGGCCAAATGGAAAGGTCTCGTCTTCCGGTTCCAGTTGCTGGTTCTTCGGCAAGGGCAGGGCGGTAACCGGTTGCGTCTGTTCAATCCAGACCATGGCGTCAAACTGGTCGGCCAGCACCGCCTCGAAGTAATGGCTACTGCGTTCTGTTTCGGGCCGGTAGATCACGCCGATGGCCCGCTCCAAAAGGGGGGTAGACAAGGCTCGACGCAGCGCGTGGCGCTGCGGATCGCGCCAGTCGGTCAGTGACATGGGCACGCCAGCCGCGAGGAACTGATGCTCCCAGCTATCGGCACGCGACGGTCTGACGTCCTTGATGCGCATGTCGCCATCCCAGTCATCAGCCGCCGCCACCTGGCCGCGGTCAGTGCTCATGCCGATCAGCACCACAGCGCGGCCATAGGCGCTGCGGCACAGTTGACCGATATTGAACTGCCCCTGCCAACCCATTTCGGTCGCACCCGCATTGCCGATATGCGAATTGTGCGCCCAGACCACGGCCTTGGCCTGCGGGCCTCGGTGCGCCAGTAGCGCACGTAACGTATCGAACATATGCCGATCACGCAGGTTCCAGGACGCAGTCGAACCCCGATAAATAGCCCGGTAGTATTGTTCCGCCGCCCGCACCACCTTGGCGTTTTGCCTCGCATTGAAGAGCTGTTCTTCGTCCTCGGCGAGTGCGGCCATTTGCTCGGTGAGCATGACGTTGAGCTGTTCGACCACGCTATTTTCGCAGGGCATCAGGCCGCCGCGTTCAACAAAATGCCCGTATGACGCAGGCTCATCCTGCCAGGGCGTCAAACAGCCATAGCGGTGCCGTGCCTCCTTTGCCAACTGCGCATCCACCCGGTCCAGATAGCTCAACACTTCATGGATGGCGTTGCGCAAACTGTAGACGTCCAGACCACGAAACTCGACGCGACGCTCCGCTGGCTGCTGGTGATTGTACCCATGCAGCCAGTGGGCGAAGGTGTTGACGTCGGTGTTACGCCACATCCACGTCGGAAAGCGGCTGAAAATGTGGCGCCTGAACACCGACGGCACCAGGCCGCGGACATAGCGGTCAACGTGTGCTGCATCAGGCCAGTCGGCTTCAACCGCGACAATGGTAAAGCCGTGTTGCTCTATGAGCCTTTGGGTAATCGCGGCCCGCGTTTGATAAAAGTCGCTGGTGCCGTGACTGGCTTCGCCAATCATGACTATTTGGGCATCCGCATAGCGGTCGAATAGCTCGCCAAAAGCCGACGAGTCGAGTTCCGGCAAAGGCTCAGCGTATTGCCGTAGTAGGTCAGAGAGGGGAGTGTTCATGAGCATCACCCGCATATAAGGTCAATAAGTCCTGCTAGTTCATTCAAAGCCGCGGCGCGGGTCCGGGCACGAGCACGATCGCGCCCTTGATCTGCCCGGCCCTCAGGCTCGCCAATGCCTGGTTGGCCTGTTCCAGGGCGAAGACGGTGACATCGCAATGGATGGAAATACCCTCGAGTTCTGCAAAAAACGCGATACCGTCGGCACGCGTCAGGTTTGCTACCGAGCGGACACTGCGTTCGCCCCACAACAACCGATACGGAAAAGCGGGTATGTCGCTCATATGAATGCCGGCGCAAATCACCCGGCCGCCCTTGACGGTCGCCTCCAGCGCCAAGGGTACCAATGCACCGACGGGGGCAAAAATCAGGCTGGCATCAAGCAAGTGTGGGGGAGGAAGGTCCGAGGGGCCGGCCCATTCGGCGCCGAGTGATCGGGCGTAGGCCTGGCCTGGGTGGTCATCCGCGCGAGTGAAGGCGTATACGCACTGGCCCCGGCTCCTTGCCACCTGAATAGCCAGATGCGCTGCCGCGCCAAAACCGTAGAGACCCAGGTGTTTAGCGCCGTGTGCCATGCGCAGGGCGCGATAGCCAATCAGGCCAGCACACAACAGCGGCGCAGCTTCAGTACTCGACAACCGATCGGGAATAGGAAAGCAGAAACGCTCGTCGGCCAGCGTGTATTCGGCATAACCGCCGTCCAGATGGCAGCCGGTAAATTGGGCCTGATCACAGAGATTCTCACGGCCTGATGTGCAGAAGTCACA
>JAWOGT010000332.1:0-8392 GCA_046496585.1 Halopseudomonas sp. | reverse complement strand
CCCTCCCCTGATCCCGGCGCCGCACGCCAGCAGCGCTTTGCAGACCAGAGCAAGAAACTGCTGACCAACGTCGCCAGGATCAGCATCAAGGCGTTCACCCAGGTCGCCGCACCCCGTGCCACCTCGGGGGGTGCGAACGCGCAGGCCAGGGATAGGCCAGCATAGAGCAACACGAACCAGATACTCCAGATAATCAGCCCCAGGCACAACTGCAGTGGATGGAGCGGCGACCAGGGCGACATCAGGCACCTCCCCAGGCCATGGGCAGCAGGATAAAGGCGGCAAAACTCATCCAGAACACGCCGAGTGTGTACATCCAGAACGGCTGAACCACTACCGGCTCATAGGGCAAGCGCAGGGCGACATAACCGATGCGTACCCGCACAGCCTGCAACAGGGTGAACAAGGTGGCCAAGCCGCCATGCAGCAGCAGGTAGTAAAGCATCACCGACAGCACCGCATCATGCGCCAACTCCCCGGGTGTCAGCGGCGCCGAGACCAGCACCCAGATCAGCGTCAGAAAATGCAGCAGACCCAACCCCGCCGCCAGCCACAGCAGGCCCTGCAGCCGTGCATCGGTGCCGCGGCGCAACTGACTCACCGCCCGCCGAAAGACCAGCACCGCCGCACTCAACAGCGCACCGCTGGCGAGCAGCGGCAACAGTGCAATCGGCCCGTCCTCAGGCACTTGCCACTGCGGGGCAGCCGTCCACAGATAGAACCAGCCGAACAGCAGTGACACATACAGCGTCGCGTTGGCCATCAGGCTCAGGACCATGCCCCACAGACCCGGACCATCGAAGGTCCGCGAATGCAGCGGCGGGTCCAGCGGATCATCGTCACGCCAGGGCGAAGCGACCGGATGCGCGCCGTTATGCCAACTCCAGCGCAGGGCGAAAAACAGCACGCCCAGGCAGGCAAGCAACGCCAACGTATAGGCCTTGACCAACAGACTGATGCAGACCACTGCGATCACCGCCGCCGTTTGCAGCGGCAGCCAGGAGTTGGTTGGCAGATGAATGATCTCCCTGAGCTTGCCGGAAATCGCATCCGAGCCGAAGATATCCCGGCGCTGATTCAGCACCTCGGGCAGCCCGTGCTGCCCCGCCGCAATAGTGTCGGGCAGGTCGGGCTGATCCCACATCGGATGGCGGGTCGCAATGTCCGGCAGACTGGCAAAATTATAGGCACTGGCCGGCATCGGCGTGGCCCACTCCAGCGTATCGGCATGCCACGGATTGCGCCCGGCCTTGCGACCGAAACGAAAATGCAGGGCGATATCGAGAATAATCACCGCCACCCCGATTGCCATAATGAAACCGCCTACCGACGAGAGCAGATTCAGCCAGCCCCAACCCATTTCCGCGTCATAGGTATAGACCCTGCGCGGCATGCCCAGCAGACCGGTCAAGTGCATCAACAGGAAGGTCATGTTGAAGCCGCCGAAGAACAACCAGAAGCCCCAGCGCCCTAGGGTATCGGACGGCATGCGCCCGGAGATATGCGGCAACCAGTAATACAAACCGGCGACCAGCGGGAACAACATGCCGCCGACCAGCACGTAATGCATGTGTGCTACGACAAAATGGGTGTCATGCACCTGCCAGTTGAAGGGTACCAGCGCCAGCATGACGCCGGTCAGGCCGCCGCAGACGAACACCATGAGAAAACCCAGAATCCACAGCATGGGCAAACGAAAGATCACCTTGCCGGTCCACAGCGTCGCCAGCCAGGCGAATATCTGAATCGCCGTGGGTATCGCCACCAGCATGCTTGCCACCGAGAAAAACGCCAGCGCCAGTTGCGGTATACCCACGGTAAACATGTGGTGAACCCAGAGCCCGAAGCTGATAAAGCCCATGACCATGATCGCCATGACGATCCAGCGATAACCGACCAGTGGGCGTTGGGCGAATACCGGAATCAGCGTCGAGACGATCCCTGCTGCCGGCAGGAAAATGATGTACACCTCCGGGTGGCCGAACAACCAGAACAGGTGCTGCCAGAGCAGCGGATCACCACCACCCACCACGTCGAAGAACACCCAGCCTGCAGCGCGCTCCAGTTCGAGCAGAATGCTGCCAAGTATCAACGGCGGAAAGCCGAAGATGATCATCAGCGCCATCGCCAGGATGTACCAGCAGAAGATCGGCATCTTGTTCAACGCCATACCATTGGCGCGGGTGCGCAGTATCGACACCACCAGCTCGACGCCGGCGGAAATCGCCGAGATCTCCACGAAGGTGATGCCCAGCAGCCAGAAATCCGACCCGGGTCCCGGTGAGTAGGTCGAACTGCTCAGCGGCGTATACATGAACCAGCCCGCATCCGGGGCGATCTGCAGGACCAGGCTGGATAGGATGATCAGGCCGCCGAACAGGTAACAGTAATAACCCAGCGCGCTGAGACGCGGAAAGACCAGATCCCGGGTGCCAATCATCTTCGGGATCAGATACATGGCCGCGCCTTCCAGTACCGGAATGGCGAACAGGAACATCATCACTGTGCCGTGCATGGTAAAGATCTGGTTGTACAGATCAGGCCCGATGATGTCCTGCTCCGGCAGCGCCAGCTGGGTGCGCACCAGCATCGCCAGCACCCCGCCGACCAGGAAGAACAACAGTCCGGTAATCAGAAAGCGCAGGCCTACCGTCGTGTGATTGACCGCCGAGGCCGAACGCCAGCCGGGCTCATTACCCCACACTCGTTCGAGTTCTTCATGCCGGGCCTGATCAGGCTGGTTCTGCTGCTCAGTCATCGGCTTGCATCTCCTCAAGCCAGGCCAGGTAGGCATCCGGCTCATGGGCCTCGACGGTAAATTGCATATGCGCGTGGCCACGTCCGCAGAATTCACTGCAGCTGCCGTGATAGACGCCCGGGTGGTCTGCTTGCAGACGCAGGATATTGCTACGGCCCGGGAACATGTCCATCTTGCCGCCCAGACGCGGTACCCAGAAGGCGTGAATGACATCATCGCTGGTCAGGCGCAGGTCCACCGGCACGCCGGCAGGAATATGCAGTTCATCCTGCAACACAATGCCGGTATCCGGATAACGGACCTCCCACCACCATTGATGGGCCGTGACGTCGATACGCACGACCTCGCCATCCGCCGGGGGCAACGGCAGCATCCGCTGGCCCAAGGGAATACCTATTGCGAGAATAACGATAATACTGGTGATCGGCAGGGCCAGCCCGCCCCCGGCAATCCAGCGATTCTGAATACGCTGGGCGTCCCGCTCGCTCACTTCGCCGGGATCACGGCGCATGGCATGTATCCACAGCGCGACGACCGTCACCAGCACCAGCGTGAAGAAGCCGAACATGCCCCACCACAGCCAGGCACCGACCTGCGCGCTAGGGCCGGCTGGTTGCAATGACGACATGGGGCCAGCACAACCGTTGAGCAGCAAGGCCGTGCCAAGCAGCGCTGCGGCTGCTAGTCTTTGGCTCACACCGGGACCTGCGCAACGGCCAGGCAAACCGTACAAACGTCGAGGAACAGAATGGCTTCCGCTTCCATTATCAGCAAAATGTCGATTCACGGACATCCGCTTCACCCGATGGTTATCCACTTTCCGGTGGCTGCCTTGCTGGGCCTGATCGGTACCGATATCGCCTATGTACTGACCGGTGATTTCTTCTGGGCCCGCGCAGGCCTTTGGCTGGCCGGCATTGGCGTGCTTGGCGGCTGGGTCTCCGGCACCATCGGCCTGCTGGACTTGATCATTGTCGAGCAGATCCGCCGGCTGATTACCGCCTGGTGCCACGCCATCCTGGCCGTGATGCTGCTGTCTGTGGCCACACTCAACTGGCTTAGCCGGCTGGGTAGTCCGGAGACACTGATCATGCCCTGGGGCTTGTATCTGTCGCTGCTCGGCGGCCTGTTGATCGCCCTTACCAGCTTTCTCGGCGGGCAACTGGTCTACGATCATGCGGTGGGCGTCGCGCTGGATAAACCCGCCCAGCGGGTCGAGCTCAACCTGCAACTGGAACACCACGACCGGCCGTGATGCGTTCATGGCCAGACCTCCAGTGCCGGTTTGGCCAGCACTATCCAGATGATTGCCGCCATCAGCCCACAGGCTGCCAAGGCCAGCAGCAGACACCAGATCCGTAGCGGCTTGCCGTTACGAGCCTCCAGGCGCAACACCAGCATCCCCAGCAGGGTGTGCACAAAGACCAGCCCCGTCACCAGGGTTAACTTGGCCATCAACCAAAGCGTCACCGTGTGCTCGACGACAAACACCAGACTGCCGGCAAAAATCGCCAGCAGTGCCGCAGGGGTAGCAATACGCGTGAATACGAAGCGGGCAATGGAGTCGAACTGCTTGGGCGGCTCCTGGATCGCGGAGCTGTCCCGGGCAGCGCCAGCAATCAACGCCGGCAGGTAAAGCAGACAGGCGCCCCAGAACAACAGAGCTGCTATGTGTAGAACCAGAAACCAGAGCATCGCTTTGGCCACTCCTTGCATGCATGGACGAAGCCCGGCAGAACCGCACTACAGCAGATGGATCATCGCCAAACTGCCCGCAGCCCCTATGAACGACAATGCAATCAGGACCAACAGGCCATCGCGTGCTACCAACGCCAGGCCCAGTATCGCTAACGCCAGCCCGACGATCGACGAGGAAAAAGGCACCAGTTCCATAAACGGCAAGGCAGCACCTATCAACACGCAAAGCAGCGCTATCAGGTAAGTAGATGTGGGATGCAGCATAAAGTTCAGGCGCGGCTTGATCAGCCGGTCAATCCGTCGGGCGCCTGGCTTGACCCATTCAATGGCTTTGGTCAACTTCGCCTGCGCCAATGAGCGCTTGAGGATAAAGCGCGGCAACCAGAAATGCTTGCGCCCCAGCAGCATCTGTAGCGCAATCAGCAACACCACCAGGCCAGCAAAAGTTGACATGCCCGGAACGCCGCTGAGCGGTGAAAACAGCGTCATGCCAATGATCAGCAACAAGGGGCCGAAAGAACGGTCACCGATGGATTCGACCATCTGGCCCATGGACACCTGCTGTTCGTCCTTGGCCAGGTCGGCGATGTGCTCGAGCATTTCTTCGAGGGTGTGCATGGACGCGGACACCAGCTTTACTCCTGCGCAAGCCCGGAGATCAACCCGGGCGCCCGGCCAGGAGCGCCCCTCGCCGGGCGCCCCTGGCCAGGTACCCCCATAGATTAGAGTGGCGCGCCGCGGTTCCCATGCTCGGCAACAAAGGCTTGTACGGCCCTGAGCTCATTCGCCAGTACTGTGAAGCGCTCCTTGCGCTCGAACAGGTCACTCAGATGGGCAGGCAGGTGCGGCGCCTCGCCCACATCAGCCTTGAGTACCGCATCCGGAAACTTCACCGGGTGCGCAGTGCCCAGGGTAATCATCGGCAGCGACATCGAACGCCGGCATTCGCGCGCCGCATGCACACCAATGGCTGTATGCGGGTCCAGCAACTCGCCGCAGTTATGGAAAACGTCGGCAATCGTTGCGCAGGTGGCGTCGTCATCCACCGCCAGCGAGTCGAATAACTTGCGCGTCTCGGTCCAGCGCTCCTGCTCGACCTTCAGCTTGCCGGTCATCTTGAACGTTGCCATCAGCTCGCCTATGCGCAGACCGTTACGACCGTGCATATCAAACAGCAACCGCTCAAAGTTGGATGACACCATGATATCCATCGACGGCGACAAAGACGCGTGCAGCGTATCCTTGTCGTACTGATTGCCGCCCATAAAGCGATGCAGAATATCATTGCGGTTGGTCGCGACGATCAACTGGCTGATTGGCAAGCCCATGTTGCGCGCCAGATAGCCCGCAAAAATATCGCCAAAGTTGCCAGTCGGCACCGAGAAGGCCATGGAGCGTGCCGGCCCACCCAGCTGTAACGCAGCGTGGAAGTAATAGACGATCTGCGCCATGATCCGCGCCCAGTTGATCGAGTTGACCGCGACCAAGCGGGTGCCTTTGAGAAAGCCCTGATCGGCAAAACTGTCCTTGACCATTTCCTGACAGTCGTCAAAGTTGCCGTCGATGGCGATGTTGTGAATATTATCGCCCATGATGGTGGTCATCTGCCGGCGCTGCACTTCCGATACCCGGTTGTGCGGATGCAGAATAAAAATATCCACATTCTCGCAGTGCTTGCAGCCTTCGATCGCAGCGGAGCCGGTATCACCCGAGGTGGCGCCCATGATCACCACACGCTCGCCACGCTTGATCAGGAAGTGATCGAGCAAGCGCCCGAGCAGTTGCAGGGCAAAGTCCTTGAACGCCAGCGTCGGGCCGTGAAACAGCTCCAGCACCCATTCGTTGGCACCCAGCTGACGCAGCGGCGCGACGGCCTGGTGCGAGAATACCGCGTAGGTTTCTTCCAGAATCCGGCGAAAATCCGCATCACTGATACTGCCCGCCACAAACGGCCGCATCACATTGAACGCCAGCTCGTGATAGGGCAGCCCGGCCCAGGAGGCAATTTCTTCCTGGGTAAAGCGCGGCAGATTTTCCGGCACATAGAGGCCGCCATCAGTGGCCAGACCGGCCAGCAATACATCTTCGAAATTCAGGGCCGGTGCCTGGCCGCGGGTACTTATATAGCGCATCGTTGCAAACCTTCGGTTTGAGCTTCAAGCCGCCAGCGGCAAGCGACAAGCCACCGGTCTTGCTCCGGAGCGCCTGCGCTTGCCGCTTGCCGCTTGCCAGCGGTTAGTTCAATTGTTCAACCCGGATCCGCATCAGCGGGCCGGCGATATCGTCCAGCGCTTCAAGCGCGTCGATGGCATCGTTCATTTTTTGCTCAAGCACGCGGTGGGTCATGATGATGATCGGTACCAGACCGTCCTGCTCTTCCGCTTCCTTCTGCAGGATCGATTCGATATTGATCCCTCGCTCGGAAAGAATACTCGCCACCTTGGCCAGCACGCCCGGGCGATCCTTGGCCTGAATGCGCAGGTAATAGGCAGTTTGCACCTCACCCATCGGCAGTACCGGCAGATCGGACAGCGAATGCGCCTGGAAGGCCAGGTGCGGCACGCGATTGTTCGGGTCAGTGGTCAGGGTACGGACCACGTCGATAATATCCGCGACAATCGATGAAGCCGTGGCTTCCGCACCGGCGCCGGCGCCGTAATACAATGTCGAGCCAACGGCATCGCCATTGACCATGACCGCATTCATTACGCCGTTGACGTTGGCAATCAGCTTGTCGGCCGGAATCAGTGTCGGATGCACGCGCAGCTCGATACCGGCGGCGGTGCGCCGGGCAATGCCCAGGTGCTTGATCCGATAACCAAAGGCTTCGGCATAATTGACGTCCGAGGTGGTCAGCTTGCTGATACCCTCGGTATAGGCCTTGTCGAACTGCAACGGGATACCAAAGGCAATGGAAGCCAGGATTGTCAGCTTGTGCGCGGCGTCAATACCTTCTACATCGAAGGTTGGGTCAGCTTCGGCATAGCCGAGCGCCTGGGCTTCGGCCAGCACGTCATCGAAGGTACGACCCTTGTCGCGCATCTCGGTCAAAATGAAGTTGCCGGTGCCGTTGATAATGCCCGCGACCCAATCGATCTGGTTTGCCGCCAGGCCCTCACGCACCGCCTTGATGATCGGGATGCCACCGGCCACCGAGGCCTCGAAGGCAACCATCACGCCCTTCTCGCTGGCCGCCGCGAAGATTTCGTTGCCGTGCACGGCAATCAGCGCCTTGTTCGCGGTGACCACGTGCTTGCCGTTGGCAATGGCCTGCAGAACCACTTCCCGGGCAACGCCGTAACCCCCAATCAGTTCGATGACGATATCGATCTCGGGGTTATTCACCACCTCGAAGACATCGGCTGTCACCGGCGTGGCACCCAGATTGCAGGCCGGGTTCAAATGCCGGGCGGCTATCTGCGCCACCTCAATATCACGTCCCGCACGCCGGGCAATTTCCACGGCATTGCGCTGCAAGACATTGAATGTGCCGCCACCGACGGTGCCCAAACCACAGATTCCCACTTTGACCGGTTTCAAACTAAGGCCCCCATTTGGATTGCATGTTGGTTAAGAATTAGTGTTTTTTGTAATGTTTACTGATTCGCCAGGGCTTCAGCCGCCAACTGCGCGGCAGGCTTGTAACCTGGTACCAGTACGCCGTTGGCCATAAAGATCGCCGGCGTGCCCTGCACGCCAACCTGCTGACCAAGGGCAAACTGCTGGTTGACCGGGTTGTCACAGGTCAGGGTTTCAATCTTGTTGCCCAGCTTGGCTTCGGTCATCGCTTTCTGGCGGTCTTCTGCACACCAGATTGACTGCATGATCTTGGCGGATGCCTGGTCGGGACCGCTGCGCGGGAAGGCGGCGTAACGCACCTCGATGCCCAGCTCGTTCAGCTCGTCCACTTCACTGTGCAGCAACCGGCAGTAACCG
>JAWOGT010000262.1:0-7403 GCA_046496585.1 Halopseudomonas sp. | reverse complement strand
AAGCGCTGGGGCAAAAATACAGCGGTTTTACTAGCGTCCAACGGGCATGATCTATCGAATTTACCGATATTAATATGCCGCATTTGCATTTTATTGTTGTGTAGATTTAATGCATTGTTGGTGCCTGGTCGTCGATAACCCGTCGGCTGAATTCTCATCAACGAATCTAGAGGATGCAACTATGGTCAAAGTACTCGTGCTTTATCACTCCATGTACGGTCACGTAGAAACCATGGCCAACGCAGTTGCCGAAGGCGCTGCCAAGGTGGCGGGCGTCGAGGTCAGCATCAAGCGCGTACCCGAAACCATGAACGATGTCGCCTTCAAAACGGCCGGCGGCAAGGCTGAACAGGACGCTGCCATTGCCACGCCGGCCGAGCTGGCTGATTACGACGCGATCATTTTTGGAGTGCCGACGCGTTTCGGCAATATGTCTGGGCAGATGCGCAATTTCCTTGATCAGACCGGCGGCCTGTGGGCCAAGGGCGCGCTGTTTGGCAAGATTGCCAGTGTCTTTGCCTCAACCGGGACCGGTGGCGGTCAGGAAATGACCATCACCTCAACCTGGACTACCCTCGCCCACCACGGCATGACCATTGTCCCTATCGGTTATGGCACGCCCGAGCTGTTCGATATTTCCCAGGTCGGTGGCGGCACACCTTATGGCGCAACCACATTGGCCGGTGGCGATGGCTCGCGACAGCCTGATGAGCGAGAACTGGCGATTGCCCGGTTTCAGGGCGAGCATGTCGCCAGGATCACGGTGAAAAGCAAAAGCTAATCTATACTCGACAAGCAGACGGGGAAAAAGCCAGTAGCAGGACACTCTGGGGAGAGGGATCTCATGAAATTCAACCGTGTCATGGCGGCGGATTTACGCAATGCGCAATATGAGCTGGTCGTCATCGGATCAGGATTTGGCGCCTGTTTTTTTCTGGAGGAAGCACTAAAACACCTCTCTGGTCGCGCACTGATTATCGAATGGGGCGATTATCACCCCTGGGCCTGGCAGATTGAAAACCAAGCCAGCTCGACCGTTCAGACTGCCGCCAAATTGGCCAACCGTGGGGTTAGCAATAAACCCTGGAATACCACCATCGCCCTGGGCGGTGGCCTGAACTGCTGGTACTCGAACACACCGCGTTTTCACCCGAATGACTTCCAGACCCAATCCCTGTATGGCGTCGGCCATGATTGGCCACTCAGTTATGCGGAGCTGGAACCCTACTACTGCCAAGCTGAAACCATCATGGCCATTTCCGGCGATCCGGACATGGCGCGCGTACTACCCCGCAGCCAGGCCTTTCCCCAGCCTCCACACAAGGGCACGTCCATCGACATGATAATGAAGGCCGCCATGCCGGACCTGCATTTCATCATGCCTAGCGGTCGCGCCCGGGTGGCCAATGATCAGCGGGGTGCCTGTTGTGCCAACGCCACCTGTGTTCGCTGCTCGGTCAATGCCAAATTCACTGCCCTGAACGGCTTTGCCGACCTCTTTGCCCATGCCAAAATCGATGTTTGCCTGAATGCCGAAGTCAAAACACTGGAATACCACGGCTCGACCATTACCGGCGTTACGCTGGAGACCGAGGGCGGGACATACCGCGTCGGTGGCGACCAGTTCGTGCTGGGCGCCAACACCATCCAGAGCCCAGCCATTCTGTTGCGCTCGGACATCAGCTACGGCGACACCGGTATGGGCTTGCATGAGCAGCTTGGAGTCGACGTTGAAGTACTGCTGGACGGACTCGGTAATTTTGATAGCAGTACCATTACCACAGGGTTGAATTACGCCTTGTACGACGGTGACTTCCGCCGCCAGCGTTCCGGCTGCCTGGTCTACTTTGAAAATCGCTGGGCGCACGGCCTGCGGATGGAAAAGCATCGCTGGAATCAGATCCTGCCGTTTGTGCTAACGTCTGAAGATCTGGCTGATAGAGATAATCGCATCACGATCGATCCGGCAACCGGTCAGGCGGTGATCAATTATCACCTCGATTCGGAGTATGGCAAGGCCGGTTTGCAGCATGGCCTCGCCCAATTGCAGGAGTTGCTTAGCCCCCTGCCCGTCGAGTCGATTCAGTCCAGGGGCCGGCGTCTGACTGAATCCCATGTGCAGGGCACGCTAAGAATGGGGCAAGCCCATGACGGTTCGGTGATCGATGGCGACATGGTCCATCATCGCATGCGCAACCTGGTTGTCGTTGGCACATCCAGTTTCCCCAGTTGCTCCCCCGCCAACCCCAGCCTGACGGCCGCCGCACTGTCACTGCGTGCAGCCGACCACCTCTACCGATAGGAGTGCTCAGGAATCGACGTCAATTCCTGAGTTTTTCAGCCGCGACGGCTGGCGTTATGGTGATAGGGACCCTATCGTGATGCCGAAACGAAGCAAAGGCGCCCTCAGGCGCCTTTGGCTCACCACTAACCCTTACGACAGTACGGCTAATGCCGCATCGTAATCGGGTTCATGACCGATCTCGCTGACCAGTTCACTGTGCAGCACGGTGTCATTTTCATCCAGAACCACTACCGCACGGGCTGTCACACCCGCCAGCGGACCACTTTCAATAGCTACGCCGTAGTCCTTGAGAAACTCACTGCCGCGCATGGTGGACAGGTTGATCACGTTATCCAGGCCTTCAGCGCCACAAAAGCGTGCCTGGGCAAACGGCAGATCAGCCGAGATGCACAGCACAACCGTGTTATCGATGGCACTGGCCTTGCTGTTGAAGGTGCGCACCGACGTGGCACAGGTGGGCGTGTCGATACTGGGGAAAATATTCAGGACTTTGCGCTTGCCGCTGAAGCTGGCGAGGCTGACGTCAGACAAATCCTTGCCAACCAGATTGAACGCCGGCGCCTTGTTGCCTTTTTGTGGCAGCTCGCCGCCAATGGTAATCGGATTACCGCCTAGATTAACGCTGGACATGGAAACTCCTCAGTTCATTACAGGGTAACGCGCAGTCTGTGCGCGGGATATCGATGCTACGGGTCAAACACAATGCATTCAGAAATCAATACGGTAGAAGAAATCCAACGAACTGGCAAAGCCAGTGATGGCCTCCAGATATAATCGTCGCGTCAAATCGTAACGCAGCGCCAGTTGGTTGGCTGGTTCAAATACCCCAACACCATACCTCAAGCTGATGTTATCGGTTATATATCCCGCGGCCACCACCTGGGTGAATAACCCGCTGCCTTCCGTGTCCAGCTGAAAGCCTTCGATACCCAGGGTGTTGGCAATATTACTGGCCAGGGGCGCACTACCCGCGAGTCCAAGTGCCAGCGCCGCTTGCCCCATCATATTGCTGTCACTTCCATCGCCGCCCAGCGGCCGGCCAAGGATCAGATAGGACAGCGCCTGCTCCTGCGCCATCCCCGGCTCGGAAAACACCTCGGATTGCGGTGCTTCTGCCCTGCCACTCAGGCGTAGCCCGGCAACCACGCCGTCAACACGGCGAATGGCCTCTATATCCAGAAACGGCTGGGATATAGGTCCGGCGAATAGAATCTGCGCGCGGCGCAGGCTCAGGCGCTGACCATAACGGCGGAAACGGCCATCGAGGATGCTCAGGTTCCCGCTGGCGTTCAGGTTCTCCTCCACTTCGATCCGCCCACTCAGGCGACCAGTAAGGCCAAAGCCAGAAAAGCGCAACTGATCACCGATCAGCAATTGTACGCGCGCGCGGATATCCAGCGGGGTTTCCTCTGGCCGGGATCCCTCGCCGACGATGACCACATCCGGCGATAGCTTTACTGCCTGTTCAGGCAACTCGCGCACGGTGATCTCGCCCTCGGGAACCGCAATTTGCCCGGTCACTTGCAGCCGGTTATCGGCCAGGGTGAAATTCAGGTCAGGATTGACGCTCAGTTCGGCGTAAGGTTGCACGCTCACCGGCAGGCCTTCGCCTTGCAGGGTAAGGTCAAAATCCAGTGCAGGGGCCCAGATGACGGCACCCTGCAAGCTGCCCTGCCCCTGTGGCCCGCTGCGCCAGTTACCGTCTATTTCTGCACGCTGCCCGGCAACCCGAATATCGACACTCAAGTGTTCCAGACTGATAGGCAGCTCCGGGCCACTGACGAGGCCATCCCGCAGACGAATATCGCCGGTGACCCATGGCTCGGTCAAGGTGCCGCTCAATTTCCCGAGGCCGTTCACTTCACCCGCCAGTTGCTCTACCTGGGGCAAAAAGGGCCGCAGAAAATCGAGCTTCAACTGTTCGATGCGATAGTCGCCAGACAGCCTGCGCTCACCGGTCGGGTCGTCGATAAGCGCCCGCACGTCAAGCCTGCCTAGCCCTTCACTGGACAGTAGTAACCGGGTATTGGCCGTGCCTGCCTCAAGCAGGGTATTGAGCTGCAGGCTTTCATACGGAAAGGCCAGCGTCTGCTCTGGACTGCGTACATTGATGACCCCGTTGCGGCTGGATACATCGATCCGGGCCAGCGGCTCGCCAGCGACGGCCTGAGTGAATTCAATGTCGGCGTTGAGCAGGCCATCCCAGGTGAAATCGTCAGGCAATGCGCCGGCCAGGGTTTCCAGCGCGAAGTCGTTCAAGGTCAGGTTCAAGCGCTGATCCGGCAACAGATGCTGCTCACCGTTAAAACACAGCCGGGCACCCTGCTGTTGCCAGCAATGAGCCGCCATGCGCAGTTGGGCCGGGTCCAGCACATAGTTGAACGCGGCCCGATCAACCAGCCGCCAGACCATGTCCTCGTGGGCCAGCTCGGCGCTGTTGAGCTGGCCCAGCCAACGGTCGGCGGACAGCTGGCCGGCCAGCTGCATTTGAGCATCGACCATGCCCCGGGCAAGTGTCAGGTTCAGATTATGCTGGGCTTTGTCGCCGCGCAGGCTCAGGTCCAGGTCACCCAGGCGTGTTTCACCCTGGCGCATGCGCGTGGCACTGAGCGTCAGCTCCCCCGGCAGACTGTCGGTTACGCTGACCCGGCCCTGCAAATCCAGCTCAGCGATACTCAATTGTCGCAGCCCAACGCGGCGCCCGGTCAAATTCAAGGCAACCACAGGCGCGGCAGGGTTGCCGCTGGCATTAATCACGCCTTTGACCTCACCGGCCAAGCCGGGCCAAAGCGTATTCAAGCGCGGCAGGTTGATGTTCAGATCGGCGGCGATCTGCTCGCCCCATTGCAGTCCGCCGGCAATCCGGTTCTCACCCTGGCGCAGCAACAGCTCCTTGACCAGCCAGAGGTCAGTCTGTTTGTCGACCGAGCCGGAAATGGCCAGCGGTTGTGCGCGCAGAGTGCCTTCCAGCGCCCAGTCCGCAGATAATTGCAGGCCGTCACCGACACGGCCCTGACTGTGAATCGGTCCGTTCAGTTCACCGGGTAGCTGGGCGACAAACACGCCGGGATTGAGTTGCTCCAACAGCAGACTGAGGTTCCACGCCAGGGTTTCACCCATGTCGATGACGGCTTCACCAGAGGCTTTGCCCGCTTCTGTACGCAGTTCGAATGGCGCAATGCGCACTGACTCCTGATTACCCTTCGCGGTCATCGCCAGCTCAACCGTTTGCTCGGCCACGCCGGATAACTTGGCGGTGAGTTCGCTGCTGACCTGCATATCACGCAGGCTGGCGGTCATCGCCAGTTGTTCAAGCTCGATAGCGCCCACGTCCTGGGGGTACAGCCATTGCCAGGGGAAACGCTGGATGTCCAGGCTGGCGTCGGCCAGCAATTGTTCATCCCAACGCGCGTTCCCCGCCAAACGCAAGCGCCGCTCGGGAGCGTCCGCCACGCGCAGCTGCAAGACCAGACCGCGGAGGCCGGTCAGCTCGGCTTGTGCGTCCAGCTCTAGATCAATGCGCCCGCCTGATCCCGGAAAATGCGCATCACCTTGCAGGGCAAAGCCACGCTCAAGGTCACCCGCCATCTCGATATGCAGATCATTCAGCGTCAAGGTCTGCGGCAAATCCTCAAGCGGCAAAAAGGCTTCACCCTGCCAGGTCAATGTGGTCGGCAAGACCGGGTCCAAGGGGCTTGTGCGGGCATTCAGGATACCCTGCAGATAGCCACGGCTACGTGCGCCTACTTCCAGTTCAGCCAGGCTGCCTCCCAATTGGATATCGGCGGCCCAGTCACGCTGGTCCATCGGCGGCAAGTTGACCAAGGCGTTGAGCTGCAGGGGCCAGTCGCCAGTCATGCGCAGCTCGCCCTGCATTTGCCAATCCAGATCCGGGCCAATGCCGGTAAACTGCTGAATGACCAGTTGCTCGGCAATACTGTAGGCCGACAGCTGAATGTCGGTCAGTAGCGGCTCTTCACTGTTGAGCCACACGCCGCCAATCCGCACGCGTTCCAGCTGTATATCAACCGGCAGATTCAGCTCCGGCAGCGTTACAGTCTGACGTTCCGGCGCAGGCTCCTGGCTGGATTCGGTCTGAACGCGGAGGCTGTCGATATCGAGCTCATCTATGCATAGCCGAGCTCTCAGCAGACAGTCAGCCGACCAGGCAAAGCGCACCTGATCCACCACGACCTCAATACCCTGGTCACGCCAGATAATCCGCTCGAACTGCCAACCCCGCCACAGCTGCCCTTCAGTCAACTCCAGCTGCAAGCGCGGATCGCGCTCCATAACCTTCTGGAACAGCCAGCGGTTAACCGTCTCGCTGGCCAGCAGCAAACCAAGGATCACCGGCAGGCTCAGCAGGATCAACAGCCCCAGCCCCAGATACTTGAAAACCGACCTGATCATAGTTCAGGCCCCATGGAAAAGTGGATACGAAAACCCTCGTCGGGCTCGCTAACGGACTGGGCAACGTCCACGCGGATCGGCCCGACCGGGGATACCCAGCGCAGCCCCAGACCCAGGCTGGTCTCACGCGGATCGGTCAGCGAGTCCATCGCATTGCCGTGATCGACGAAGACGGCGGCGCGCCATTTGTCGATAAATTCGTACTGGTACTACCGGTCAACAGCCAGCGGCCGCAGGAGCGGCCCAGCCAGCCCGTGACGACGCCGGCCGGCCTGACCAACCAGCTGGTGATCAACGCCTTCAACCGCGCCTCGCTGGACCTGGGCCTGGACGGCTGGGAGCTGCTGAACCGGGCCGGGCTGGACCTGAAGGCACTGGCGCGCGACCCGGCCACCCGCCAGGCGCTCTACAGCGGCCCTAAGCTGGACCAGTTGCCCGGCCTGACCGACTCCCAGCGGCAGTTGATCCGGTCGCACCTGCCTGACGACGTCAGCTTTGCGGCCGCAGGCCCCAGCGGCTTCCTCAAGGAGGACGAGGACCTGCTGGTGACCTCACTGGCCCTGCCGCCACAGATGTGGCTGCGCCACACCAAGGGCGCGCTGGAGAGCCGCGTGGCCCGCGCCTGGAACCGCTACGGCAACCTGCTGCTGCGCGTGGCCGGCCGTCTCGGCATCGATGTGGCGTT
>JAWOGT010000216.1:0-6551 GCA_046496585.1 Halopseudomonas sp. | reverse complement strand
TTAAGCGCCTGGCGCTACGTGGCGATGAGGTGGTGCTGTGCTCGGAGAATCCCAAGTATCCACCGCGGTATATTCTTGAAGGGGATGACTTGGTGATATGGGGCGTGGTCACCGACAGCATCCGCCGGCACCGCCATCATGGTTGAGCCGGTATTTGCGCTGATTGATTGCAACTCTTTCTATGCCTCCTGCGAGCGGGTATTCCGGCCGGACCTGCTGCGCGTGCCGATTGTGGTGCTGAGCAATAACGATGGCTGCGTGATCGCCCGCTCGGCCGACGCCAAGCCCTTCGTCAAGATGGGCGAGCCCTTTCACCAGATCCGCGGCACCCTGCAGCGTAACGGCGTGCTGGCCTTCAGCTCCAACTATGCGCTGTACGGCGACATCAGCGAGCGGGTGGTGAGCGTGATTGAAAGCCTGGTGCCGGCGCTGGAGGTGTATTCAATTGACGAGGCTTTTGCCGACATGACCGGCATTACCGATCGTGACGCGCTAGGCCGGCGGATCCGTGCGCAGGTGCTGCACCTGACCGGCATACCCACCTGCGTGGGGATTGCCCAGACCAAAACCCTGGCCAAGCTGGCCAATGCCGCGGCCAAGCGCTGGCAGAAACACAATGGCGGGGTGCTGGATGTGTGTGACCCGAGCAGGCGCGACAGGCTGCTCAAAGCCATGGCCGTGGATCAAGTCTGGGGCGTGGGTCGGCGCATGCATGCGCACCTGACGGCGATGGGGATCAAGAGCGCATGGGATTTGGCCCAGGCCGATGCCTGGACACTGCGCAAGCAGTTCAGCATCGTCATCGAGAAGACCGCCCGTGAATTGCGTGGTACTCCTTGCCTGGCCCTGGAAGAGGCGGCGCCAGCGAAACAGGAGATCTGCAGCAGCCGCGCCTTTGGTCAACGCCTGCATGACGTCGAGCCGATCCGCGAAGCGGTGGCCACCTATGCCGCGCGGGCCTGTGAAAAGCTGCGGGCCCAGGGCTCGCTGTGCAAGCGGATCCGCGTGGCGATCCGCACCGGCATGTTCAATCCGCAAGAAGCCAAGTTTGCCAAGGGGATTGTCTGTGAACTGCCATACCCCTCGGACGATACCCGTTTGATCATTCGCGCCGCGCTGCAGGGTCTGGATGCCATCTTCCGGCCAGGGCATGCCTACGCAAAGGCCGAGATCATGCTGCTGGATCTGCGCCAGCAGGGCGAGTTTACCGATGATCTGTTCGCTGAGGTGCAGCCGGCAGCGGCGGAAAAGGTCATGGGCGTGCTGGATCAGATCAATAGCCGCTGGGGCAGGGGCACGCTGCGCCCCGCGCGGGTACCGGTAACCCCCGGCTGGGGCATGAAGCGCGAGTTGAAAAGCCCGGGTTATACGACCCAATGGGCTGAGTTGTGGCGGGTAGGCTGCCGCTAAGGGCGATCAATCACATGCCCCCTCTGTGTGTTAACGAACAGACAGCTGCCGCCAGCAACAGGAAAATGCACTCGGGTTAACGAAGGCCCCGACTGCACCCACGCTACTGCATCCACGCTGGCGTGACAAAGGAACGCAGGGCACCGCCCAGCGTTTCCCCATCAAATCCGGAAGGAGCGAGCATGTCGACAATCACCACCACGAATCCCGCGACCGAAAAAGCACTTCAAACCTACGACATCATGACCGAACAGGCGGCGACTGACCGGCTCGAGGCCTGTCATGCGGCGTTTCTGCAATGGCGCGAACTGACCCATCAAGACCGCGCCCCGTATCTGAAGAAGATCGGGCAAACATTGCGCGACCATGCCGACGAGTTGGCCGCCTTGATGACCAGCGAAACCGGCAAGCTGCTGAGTGACGGATATGTGGAGGTCGAGCTCTGTGCGGCGATCTGTGATTACACCGCTGCAAACGGCCCCGAGGCATTGGCCGATGAGGAGCGCACGCACGGTCCCGACGCAAAACGCGGCATCGTCAGCTATCAGCCTGTTGGCGTCATCTACTCGATCCAGCCCTGGAATTTCCCCCTTTACCAGCCGGTTCGCGTGCTGGCGGCAAATCTGATGGCCGGCAACGGCTGTGTCCTGAAGCACGCCAGTACCTGCACCGGGTCTGGCCTGCGCCTGCGTGAACTATGCATTGAGGCCGGCCTGCCCGAGGACCTGTTTCAGGTCATCGTCATCGACCACGCCACCAGCGACAAGCTGATCGCTCATCCCAAGGTCCGTGGTGTGACGCTGACTGGCAGCGAGGGTGCCGGGCGACACGTCGGTGCTGTGGCCGCCGCGGCGCTGAAGAAGACAGTGCTCGAACTGGGGTCGAACGACGCCTATCTGGTGCTAGAAGATGCCGACATCGCAACGGCGGTGAAATTTTCGGTCATGGGGCGGCTTTACAACAATGGACAGACCTGCGTTTCCGCAAAACGCTTCATCGTGACCGACAAGGTCCATGATGCCTTTGTCGATGCTTTCGTGGCTGAAATGCAAGGCATCGTCATGGGCGATCCCACGGATAAGGCTAGCCAGCTTGGTCCACTTTCAAGCCAGGAGCAATTTGACACGGTCAAAGGGCAGGTGGATGCCAGCGTCGCCAAGGGTGCAACAATCCTTTGCGGTGGAGAAGCCCCTGACCGCACGGGTGCCTATTATCCCGCCACGGTGCTGACCGATCTCGCCCCCGGAATGACCGCTTACGACGATGAAATCTTTGGCCCTGTTGCGTCGATCATTCGCGCCAGGGATGACGAGGACGCCATGCGACTGGCGAATGAAAGCCGCTATGGTCTGGGCGGCGGGATCTTTTCCAAGAACGAGGAACGTGCCCTCAAGCTGGCCCGCGATCACTTCGATACGGGCATGATTCGCATCAACTCGTTCGGAGCCGCCGATCCGAACATGCCCTTTGGCGGGGTCAAGGATTCCGGATACGGACGCGAACACGGCGGCTTTGGCATGAAGGAATTCGTCAACGTCAAATCGATTTACCTGCCGTGAGCCTGCTCTAAATGCGCAATTCGCGCACTTCATTCAACTTGAGGGACTCCTCCATGAGTATGAATATCCTTGTCGCCGGTGCCACCGGCAGAACGGGCCTGCATCTGGTTCAATACCTGATTGATCAAGGCCATAAGCCGACAGCGCTGGTTCGCGAAGGCTCTGACACCAGTGCGTTGCCCAAAGGCGTCGGCCTGCGCCAGGGTGACCTGTCTGACCTGCAAGCCGGCGTGTGCGACGCGATGGAAGTGGTGATCTTTGCGGCAGGCTCCGGCGGATCCACGAGCCCTGAAATGACTGACAAAGTCGATCGCGACGGCGCCAAACGCCTGATCGATATGGCGCATGCCTCCGGCGTGAAACGCTTTGTGATGCTCAGCTCGGTCGGGGCAGACCAGCCCAACCCCACGGGCGACATAGCCCACTACCTGAAGGCCAAACAGGAAGCGGACGAATACCTCAAGGGCTCGGGAATGCTCTATTCGATCCTGCGCCCGGTGGCGTTGACCGACGACGGACGCAGCGAGGACGTAATTCTGGGCGCGAACGTCGACAAATCCGCAAAGGCCTCCCGCGCGGACGTGGCCTATGTGTTGGCGCAGGCCGCCACGACAGGCCGTTTCGACGGTTTGGCGCAGGATATGCAATCCGCGTGACCGAACCCGACTGGGCTGCCTGCCGGTCGGCGCGCAGCCCAGCAGATTTCAGGAGAAATCCATGACACAGCAAGCCGACATCCTGTTCGACCCCTTTGTTCTCGGGGCGCTGACACTGCCCAACCGGGTATTGATGGCCCCGCTGACCCGCTCTCGGGCCACGCAGCCCGGCGACGTGCCCAACGACATGAACGTGGAATACTACCGCCAGCGTGCCGGCGCCGGACTGATCATCTCCGAAGCAACCCAGGTCTCGCCTCAGGGCAAGGGTTACGCCTTCACCCCGGGCATCCACTCCGAGGCGCAGATCGAGGGCTGGCGGCGCGTGACCGACGCGGTGCACGCGCAAGGCGGCCGCATAATAATGCAGCTGTGGCACGTCGGGCGCATCTCGCACCCGGACCTGCAGCCAGACGGCAATGCGCCGGTGGCGCCCTCGGCCATCAAACCCGAAGGCGCCAAGACCTACATCAACGCCGACTCCGGCATGGTCGAGATTCCGACGCCGCGGGCACTGACGCTCGAGGAGATGCCTGGCATCGTCGAGCAGTTCCGCCAGGGTGCCAAGAATGCCAAGCGCGCCGGCTTCGATGGCGTTGAGGTTCACGCCGCCAACGGTTATCTATTGGACCAGTTCCTGAAAAGCGGCAGTAACCTTCGCGACGACGCCTTTGGCGGCTCGCTGGACAATCGCCTGCGCCTGCCATTGGCGGTAGTCGCGGCGGTAGTGGATGTCTGGGGAACAGAGCGCGTCGGTGTGCGGGTCAGTCCTACCGGCAGTTTCAACGCCATGGAGGATGCCGACCCGGAAGCGACCTTCGGCGCCTTCGCCAGCAAACTTGACGCGCTGGGGATTGCTTTCATCGAGGTAGTCGAGGATTCCTTCCAGGGCAATCATGCCTCCGGCCGTCCCGACGCGGTGATCGAGGCTATCCAGAAAGCGTTCTCGCGTACCTATATCAGCAACGGTGGCTACACGGCCGACGAGGCCCGTGAGCGCATCGCTGCCGGCAAGACCGATCTAGTGACCTTCGGCCGTCCCTTCATCGCCAACCCCGACCTTCCAGAGCGTTTTCGCCTTGGCGCCCCACTTAACAAATGGGACGACAGTACCTTCTATGGGGGCGACGAGCACGGTTATATCGACTATCCGAGTCTCGCCGAGCAGCCGGCGTAACATTCGGCTGCCAAGCCCCGACCCATCGGTTGGGGCTTGTTTCACCCGACGCGCAACATCCAACAATTCATGTTCACAGGAGAATAAATCATGTCAGAGATCAATGGCAAAGTCGTTATCATTACCGGTGCCAGCAGTGGACTCGGTGAGGCCACCGCCCACCGTCTGGCCAAGAGCGGCGCCAAGCTGGTGCTTGGCGCTCGTCGCGAGGAACGCCTGGTGGCGTTGCGCGACGCTATCGTCGAGCAGGGCGGTGAGGCCATCTACCGAGTGACCGACGTCACGGATCGCGCCCAGTTCCAAGCGCTGGCCGACGCCGCAAAGGAGGCCTATGGCCGCATCGACGTGCTGGTCAACAATGCCGGCCTAATGCCGCTGTCGCCGCTCGATCAGCTCAAGGTTGATGAGTGGGATCAGATGATCGACGTCAACATCAAGGGCGTGCTCTACGGCATCGCTGCGGTGCTGCCGACCATGCGCGAACAGCATGCCGGCCACATCATCAATCTCTCGTCGGTCGCCGGGCATGTGGTCTTTCCGAATGCCGCCGTCTACTGCGCGACCAAATATGCGGTCAAGGCACTATCGGAAGGTATTCGACAGGAAGGCGGCGCGGAAATCCGCTCCACCAATATCTCGCCGGGGGCCGTGGCCACCGAGCTCACCACCACCATCAGCGACCCGGAGACTGCCAAAGGCGTGGATGAGCTCTACGAGATGGCCATCGACGCCGACGCGATTGCCCGGGCGATCGCTTTCGCCATCGAGCAGCCGGCAGATGTGGATATCAACGAGCTGATAATCCGCCCCACCAAGCAACCGCTTTAACCAAGCAGGCGTTGGTATAGGTCGGCTTCTTCATTTGGCCGATGCAGTGGTGGCACGCCTGAGCACGCTTCACGCGCTCCACCACTGCCGCTAATCAAGGCCGATCAGGCAGCTGCACCTCAAAGTCGGTTTGCAGTGGCTGGTCGGTGCCTTCGGGCTGCACCTCGATGACGAATCGAAAAACACGCTGGGCGCTAGAGTCCAGCGTACCGATGTAGGACACCAGGCCGTCTGCCTCGGCCGCGCGCATGTCGATAACAGTGTCCTGACCGACCAGGCTTTCGTAATGCGCACTCACTGCAGCCGATACAGGTACTGGCCGACCATCCGGTCGCTTTTCCAAGATCACCACGTTGAGCATGACGAGGTCGGGATCGGCTTCGATACCGTGTTGTTCAGCCATGGCCGCAGGCAGACGCTCGGTAGGACTAACATTGGCCCGTAGCGTGAAATCATCAAACTCTGCGACATGCCCTAGAGGTCGATCGTCCCCCTGAAGCTGATCGACAGGTGCCTGAGTCTCGGTCGAATCGACGCTCTGCTCGGCTTGATCACAGCCGGCCAGCAGGGCAATGGATAGCACGGCCGTCAGTGCGACGCCTTGGAATGTGTTCCGTTGCAGCCTATTCATGGTGCGCTCTACTCCTGGTGCGGGTTGACCATATTGGTGTTGTTCTCGGGAAAGCTGTCAGAGACGCTCTAGAGTGTGACAATAGTCGCGTCGATGTGTTGCCGCACTGAGTGAAAAAATCGGCAGCGACCCTCACCAGGCAGGCGCTCTATTCAAGTAGGTAGTCTATTCACCTGGCGTTGGCGTCCGCCTGGAGTCCCTGTCGTTTTTTGTAGTACTAAAAAACGAACATCACCCTACCAAAGAGGCATACCCGCTCACCCTCTGCTGTAATTAGTATCGTCCCATGA
>JAWOGT010000040.1:0-10943 GCA_046496585.1 Halopseudomonas sp. | reverse complement strand
CTCTGGCCTTGAGCTGCTCGATCAGCTTGCCATGCTCCGCGGCGCTCAGGTAAACATAGTCCTGGCCTTCCAGCAGCTGCTGTCGGTGCGCCTTGAACAGACGAAAGGTGCTGCCCTTGGCCAGGCCATTCAACCGATCGATCTGCCGCAAACTCAGGGTCTGAACGTCGCCAACAGGGATAAACTCGGGTGCTTTCACGGTGACTCAGACTCCAGAATGAACGCTGACTTTAATCCAGATGCGTGCGGATCACATCCGTCGGCTGCCCCACGCCAGCCGGGCTCGTAGCGCTTGGTTTGCCGCTGATGGCAGGGCAGAATAGCCGCAGACAGCCTTTCCGGGGAAACAGCATGACACTGCGTATCGGCATCGATCTGGGCGGCACCAAGACCGAAATCATTGCCCTCGACTCGCACGGGGCGCTGCGCTACCGCCACCGTGTTCCGACCCCCGCCCACGACTACGCCGCGCTGATCGCCGGCCTGGTCGACCTGGTACACGATGCCGAGCAGCAACTCGGCGCCACGGCCAGCATCGGCATCGGCACCCCCGGCTCGCCCTCCCCGGCCACGGCGCTGATGCGCAACGCGAATACCCAAAGCCTGAACGGCAAGCCATTGCAACAGGATCTGAGCAGTGCCTTGCAGCGCGAAGTACGCATCGCCAACGACGCCAACTGCTTTGCCCTGTCCGAAGCCATTGACGGTGCCGCACGCGCTGCGCAGGTGGTCTTCGGCGTCATCCTCGGCACCGGCACCGGCGGCGGTGTGGTCATCAATCAACAGCTGCTGGCGGGGCGTAATGCCATCGCCGGGGAATGGGGGCACAATCCGCTGCCCTGGCCAACGCCAGACGAGTTGCCGGGCCTCCCCTGTTTTTGCGGCAAACGCGGCTGCATAGAAACGTTCGTTTCCGGCACCGGCTTGGCCAGGGATCACCAGTTGCACACCGGACAGTCGCTGTCGGCACTGGAAATCACCCAGCACGCCGCAGCCGGCCAGACCCAGGCTTTGGCCTCGCTGGAGCGCTACTATGATCGCCTGGCGCGAGCCCTGGCCAGCGTGATCAATGTGCTGGATCCCGACGTGGTGGTGCTGGGCGGCGGCCTGTCGCGGCTCAAGAGCCTGTACCCGGAACTGGGCCAACGCCTGCCCGCCTATGTGTTCTCGGACTGCTTCACTACGCCTGTCGTGCCTGCAGTGCATGGGGATGCCAGCGGGGTAAGGGGAGCTGCCTGGTTGTGGCCGGGCTAGAGCGCCAGCGGCAGCCCGACAAGGACCTGTTGATGCGCGCTCAACACCTGCAAAAAGTGCTCAGGCTCCTTGACCAGCACACCGCTCTGGCCACTGTGTTGATCGGCCGCCAGTTGCCGTGACAGCCAGAAACGCAGCGCGGCCAGGCGCAGCACATGGGGCCAGTTTTCAGCCTCGACGGGCGTGAAGCGGCGAATGCTGGCGTAACCGCCTAGCAGCGCGTGGGTGCGGTCGGAGTCGAGATGCTGCTGTTCGTCCAGACACCAATCATTCACGGAAATAGCGACGTCGTATAATGTCCAACCGCTGGAAGCATTATAGAAGTCGATCACGCCGCTCAGATGATGACCATCAAACAGCACATTGTCGCGAAACAAGTCTGCATGCAGTACTGCCTCAGGCAAGTGCGGCGGCGCTTGCAGCCAGGTGTCGATCACACCACGCAGCGGCTCAAGAATTGCCTGCTGGGCAGCGCTGCACTGCGCGAGTTGCTCGGCAAGATGCTGCTGCATCCAAGGTAGGCCGCGGTCGGTTTCGCGCAACAGGCCACTTTTTTCTGTGCTGTTGTGCAGCCGCGCCAGGGTCTGACCCACGGCCTGGCAATGGCTGGCGTCTGGCTGGCCGATATGCTTGCCGGACAGGCGCGGCTGCAACAGCGCAGGCCGGCCGTTAAGCTGCTGCAATGCCTGGCCCTCGCGGTCCACCACGGCGAAGGGCACCGGCAGGCCGTCGGCGTGCAGGCCGTCGAGCAGCTCGATAAAGAACGGCAGATCAGCCACCGGACCGCGCTCGACCAGGGTCAGAACAAACTCGCCTTGCTCGCAACTGACAAAGAAGTTGCTGTTCTCGCTGCCTCCGCTGATGCCCTCATGGCTCAGCAGGCGGCCAAGATCGTAGCGTGTGAGAAAAGCCTCTAGCTCAGCCCGGCTGACCTCGGTAAACACAGACATGGGCAGCCCCTACCACTCGAAAATTTTCCACGACGGGATGCGCAGGCCTTCCGGCTGGTCGGAACGGGCGAAGTTACCGTCATTGTCGACCGCCACCAGGTAATAAGGCGGCCCCCTTTTGGGAGTGACCTTGATCGCGTAGAGAAAGCCGTTCAGACGGTACTCTTCAACCACGCGATCGCCTTCCGTGCGAATGGTTACCTCCGGCTCGCCTGCAGCGTCCTGTGCCAGAGCTGACAGACTGACGGTCAGGGCCAGGCCGATCACTGCCAAACCGCGGCCGAGTGGGCTTATCATGGTAAAGTTCTCCTAACGTGGAATGATGTTCTTATTCTAGCTTCTTTTACCCATGGAAATGTTGATCTGACGCATGACTGACAAAGCACCCTTGATCCTGGTAGACGGTTCGTCCTACCTTTACCGGGCCTTTCACGCCCTGCCGCCACTGACCACCTCCAAGGGTCTGCCCACCGGCGCCGTCAAAGGCGTTCTGAACATGCTCAACAGTCTGCGCAAACAGTACCCGCGCAGCCCCTTTGCGGTGGTCTTCGATGCCAAGGGCAAGACCTTCCGCGACGAGCTGTTCGAACATTACAAATCCCATCGTCCGCCGATGCCCGATGATCTGCGCCGGCAGATTGAACCGCTGCATGCCAGCGTCAAAGCCCTGGGTCTGCCGCTGCTCTGTGTGGATGGCGTGGAGGCCGACGACGTGATAGGCACCCTGGCCCGACAACGAGCGGCAGACGGTTGCCCGGTGGTGATTTCCACCGGCGACAAGGACATGGCGCAACTGGTCGATGAACACATCACCCTGGTCAACACCATGAGTGGCACGGTGCTGGACATTTCCGGCGTGCATGAGAAATTCGGCGTTGGCCCGGACTGCATCATCGACTTTCTCGCATTGATGGGCGACAAATCCGACAACATTCCCGGCGTGCCGGGGGTCGGCGAGAAAACCGTCGCAGGCCTGATTACCGGCATCGGCGGCGGCCTGGACATGATCTATGCCAACCTCGACAAGGTGCCGCAGCTGTCGATCCGCGGCGCGAAGAAACTGCCGGAGAAGCTGCTGGAACACCAGGAGATGGCCTACCTCTCCTATCAACTGGCGACCATCAAGATCGATGTAGAGCTGGATATTCGCGCCGATGCGCTGATGCCCGGCGAGCCGGACCGTGAAGCGCTGATGGCGCTCTATCAGGAGCTGGAATTCAGAAGCTGGGTGGAGGATCTGACGCGCGAGGCCAAAGCGGCAGCGCAGAACGCCGCCAGTGCGCCGGCCGACGTCGCGGCGACCGATGTCTCGGCGACCGATGCTGAAGTCAAGTACGAGATCATTCTGGAGCAGGCCGGGCTGGAGCGCTGGCTGGCCAAGCTGCGCGCCGCCGAGCTGTTTGCCTTCGATACCGAAACCACCAGTATTCACGCGCAAAAAGCCGAACTGGTGGGTGTCTCACTGGCGGTGGCGGCCAATGAGGCGGCCTATATCCCGGTCGCCCACAGCTATATGGGCGTGCCGCAGCAGCTTGACCGCGATGCGGTCATCGCCGCGCTCAAGCCGCTGCTGGAAGATCCGCATAAGGCCAAGGTCGGCCAGCACGCCAAATACGACATGAACGTGCTGGCGCATTACGGCATCGAGATGCAGGGCATCGCCTTCGACACCATGCTCGAGTCCTACGTACTCAACTCCATCGCCACCCGTCATGATATGGACAGCCTGGCGCAGCGATACCTGGACCACAGCACCATTCGTTTTGAAGACATCGCTGGCAAGGGCGCGAAACAGCTGACCTTCGATCAGATCGCCCTGGAGCAGGCCGGCCCCTACGCCGCCGAAGATGCCGATATCACGCTGCGCTTGCACCAGGCGCTGTGGCCCAAGCTGGAAGCCGAGCCGAGCCTGGCGAAGGTCCTGCGCGAGATTGAGATGCCGCTGGTGCCGATTCTGGCGCGTATCGAGCGCTATGGTGCGCTGGTCGACGCCAAGCTGCTGGGCATTCAGAGTATCGAGCTGGGCGAGAAGATGGTCGCCCTGCAGCGCGACGCCTTTGCCCTGGCGGGTGAGGAGTTCAATTTGGGTTCACCCAAGCAGTTGGGAACCATCCTCTATGAAAAGCAGGGCCTGCCGGTGATCGCCAAGACCGCCAAAGGCCAGCCCTCGACCGCCGAGGCGGTGCTTTCCGAGCTGGCCGAACAAGGCTACCCCCTGCCCCAGGTGATCATGCAGTACCGTACCTTGAGCAAACTCAAGAGCACCTACACCGACCGCCTGCCGGAGCAGATCAATCCGCGCACCGGGCGCATTCACACCAGCTATCACCAGGCCGTCACCGCGACCGGCCGGCTGTCATCCTCGGATCCGAACCTGCAGAACATTCCGATCCGCACTGCCGAAGGGCGGCGGATTCGGCAGGCCTTTGTCGCGCCTGCCGGCTACAAACTGGTGGCCGCCGACTATTCGCAGATCGAACTGCGGATTATGGCGCACCTGGCCCAGGATCCCGGCTTGCTGCATGCTTTCCAGCACGGGCTGGATGTGCACAAGGCCACGGCTGCCGAGGTGTTCGGGGTCGAGCTGGACGAGGTCAGCACCGAGCAGCGGCGCAAGGCCAAGGCGATCAACTTCGGGCTGATCTACGGCATGAGCGCCTTTGGTCTGGCCAAGCAGATTGACGTGGACCGCAAGCAGGCCCAGGCCTATATCGACCGTTACTTCACCCGCTATCCCGGCGTGCTGGGCTACATGGAGCGCACCCGCGCCCAGGCCAGCGCGCAGGGCTTTGTTGAAACCCTGTTCGGCCGGCGCCTGTACCTGCCGGATATCAACGCCAAGAACCAGGCCTTGCGCAAGGGCGCCGAGCGCACCGCGATCAATGCACCGATGCAGGGCACGGCGGCGGACATCATCAAGCGCGCGATGCTGACGGTGGATAACTGGCTGGCCGAATCCGGCCTGGATGCCCGGGTCATTATGCAGGTGCACGATGAACTGGTGCTGGAAGTGCGTGCAGATCAGGTCGAGCAACTCAGCGCAGGCTTGCGTACCCACATGGCGGCGGCGGCGGAGCTGGATGTGCCGCTGGTGGTCGATGTCGGGGTGGGTGACAACTGGGATGAAGCGCACTGAGAATGGCGCAACACGCCTGTTTCAGTGGGCTGGAAAAGTATTTTCAGTAATTTGGCTGTTTCCCGGAACTAAGCCTGAAGCGCACCGGTCTGACTCTGTGAAGGGCCAGTCAAGTCCTTCATGCTCCTAGATGTGATTTAGTGTTGGCAGAAATACCGGGTAATCTCTCCTAGCACGCCCGGTAATTGGGCCCCGAACTTTCCCTCCCCATGGAAGTTCGGGGTTTTTTTTGCCAACCGAACGTGGCTATTCGCCAGTTTCGTCGTCCTGGCCGTGCTCCCGGCCCTGCTCCGCATCCAGCTCATCGTCCGCTGCGTCCGCCTCATCCTGCTCGGAGAAGAACCAGCTATCCAGCACGCTGTAAGCCTCCTCCAGACCCTGGCGCTTGGGTGCGGAGAACAACTGCACCGAGGCGCGATTGCCATATTCCTTGCGCACGATGGTCTGCACCTTGAGCAAGGCATTCTTCGCCGCGCCGAACGCCAGTTTGTCGGCCTTGCTCAACAATATGTGCGCGGGCAGACCGCTGACATCACTCCATTCGAGCATCATGCGGTCAAAATCCGACAACGGGTGGCGAATATCCATCACCAGCACCAATCCCACCAGCGAGTGGCGCTCGGTCAGGTAGGCGTCCAGATGCTGTTTCCAGTGTTCCTTGAGCGCCAACGGCACCTTGGCGTAACCGTAGCCGGGCAGATCCACCAAACGGCGTTGTTCATCGAGGCCGAAAAAATTGATCAACTGCGTGCGGCCAGGGGTTTTCGAGGTCCGCGCCAGGCGCGCATGGGTCAGGGTGTTCAGTGCGCTGGATTTTCCCGCATTGGAACGGCCGGCAAAGGCCACTTCGTAACCGCGATCCAACGGGCACTGGGTCACTTCACTGGCACTTTTGATAAAGGTGGCTTGCTGACACAGTGTGACCAGATGTTTTGTTGCGGATGGAGCTGAAGACATGGGAAATCCGTTGCGCTGCGGGTTGATTGAGCCAGATGACGTTCACCTTGGCCATCGGCTTAGTATATACTGCTGCGGTTTTATAACGCGAAAGCTTACTGCGACGTTCTGTACATTGCGCCGCTCACGCGCGACAGATAGCATGGGATGAACCATTCCACCCCGTTGCTGTTAACGGAATAAACGAGGCATGCTGCTGCGCCAGCCAAGGTCATCAGCCTGGATGCTCAGACAAGGCCCACTCTTTCAGCCGTAATTGGATTAGCCGATGAATAAATTACTCGTTAGCCTGGCGTTATCCCTCGGTATGGCCGGTGCGGCCTACGCGCAACAACCGCTCGTGGGCGATGCTGAAGCCGGTGCCGGCAAAGTGGCCATGTGCGCCGCCTGTCATGGCCCTGACGGCAACAGTGTCCTCGCCGATTTTCCGAAAATCGCCGGGCTTGGGGAAAAGTATCTGTACAAGCAGCTGAATGACGTCAAGCAAGGTAATCGCGTGATCGTGCAGATGACCGGCATGCTCGACGCTTTCGATCAACAGGATCTGGCTGACATTGCTGCCCATTACAACAGCCAGACACTCACGCCCGGCGTTGCCGAGGACGCTGACCTGGTAGCCCGCGGTGAAGCCATCTACCGCGGCGGTGACATCGCTACCGGCCTGCCCGCCTGCACCGGCTGCCACTCACCGACCGGCAAGGGTAACGATCCGGCCGGTTACCCGCGCCTCGGTGGCCAGCATGCCAAGTACATTACCACCCAATTGACCAACTTCCGCGAAGGCGAGCGTGCCAATGATGGCGAGTCGATGATCATGCGCACCATCGCCGGCCGCTTGAGCAACAAGGATATTGAAGCGGTTTCCGCTTATATTCAGGGTTTGCGTTAAGCTCCTAGCCGCCCGCTGGGTTGTTTTAAATGTTGCCGGTTGTTTCAGTCGGCTTCACTTGAGGGGTGGCTTAGGTCACCCTTTTTTGTGCCGGGGAATTTTTTTATCCCGATCATAGTCTTACCAACATAACAATCAAGTCGGAGAGAACAACATGCGCGTATTGATGACAGCAAGCCTGCTCTGGTTACTCGGCAGCTTTGCGTTGCTGCAAGCACAGGAAGCCGACTACAAGGCGGGCGAGCACTACGTCCTGCTACCCGCCCCCGCCCCTACCGCTGACCCGGACAAGATCGAAGTGGCTGAGCTATTCTGGTATGGCTGCGGTCATTGCTTCGAGCTGGATCCGATCATCAGCGAATGGAAAGGCTCGCTGGCCGACGACGTCCATTTCCGTGAGGTACCGGCGATGTTTGGTGGCGCCTGGAATACCCATGCGCAACTGTTCTACACAGTAGAAAGCCTGGGCAAGCTGGAAGAAACCCACAGCGCGATTTTTGCCGCCATCCATCAGCAGAACAACCGTCTGGCCGATCAGGCCGCGATGGTCAAGTTGCTGTCCGATTACGGCATTAGCGAAGAAGACTTCAACAACGCCTGGGGTTCGTTTGGCGTGCGCAGCAAACTCGAGCAGGCTACCCGCCTGGCCAAAGCCTATCGCGCGACCGGCGTGCCGACCCTGATCATTAATGGCAAATATCGCATTGAAGGCGCCATGGTCGGCGGCTTTGCCGAGATGCTCAAGGTCGCCGAATTCCTCGTTGAACAGGAGCGTCAGGCCCTTTAAGGCCAGCCCATGACCAAGCCCGCAGTGCCACCCCAACGCCGCTCCTTGCATGGCTTGATGCTGCCGGGCAATCTGCAGACCAATCTGCTCTGTGATTGCCCCGAGGGTGCATTACCGGAAGTGCTGCGCCTGCTCAGCTTCAACATCCAGGTGGGTATCAATACACAGAAGTATCACCACTACCTGACGCGCAGCTGGCAGCACCTGCTGCCGCATGTCGGGCGGCACACTACCCTGGGCGAGATCGGCAAAGTGCTGAATGGCTTTGATATAGTCGCGCTGCAGGAAGTGGATGGCGGCAGCATACGTTCAGGCTATGTCAACCAGGTCGAGCATCTGGCCCGGGAAGGTCAATTTCCGTACTGGTATCAGCAATTGAATCGCAATCTTGGGCGCTTTGCCCAGCATTCCAATGGCTTGCTGAGTCGCTATGCGCCGCAACTGCTGGAAGACCACAAGCTGCCGGGTTTCATGCCCGGCCGCGGCGCCATTCTGACCAGCTATGGCAGTGGTGCGGATTCATTGCTGGTGGTGATGATGCATTTGGCGCTAAGCACCAAGGCCCGCGCCAACCAGCTGGCGTATATCCGTGAACGGATCAGCGATCATAAGCATGTGGTGTTGATGGGCGATATGAACACGCATGCCGAAGACCTGCTGGAACACTCGCCGCTGCGCGGCAGCAACCTGCACACCGCAACGCTACCCGGCACCTATCCAAGCTGGAAACCGGCGCGCGTATTGGACCATATCCTGATCAGCCCGAGCCTGAGTATCGAGCGCGTCGATGTGCTGCCCAATGCCATTTCCGACCACCTGCCGGTGTCCATGCATATCCGCCTGCCCCCTGGACTGTGCCAACCCTGTTAAGCGCTTCTGCCATCTGCTGCTAACCCTCTGCTAGCCTTGGCGGCGGTTTACCTTATAATCAGCAGGTAAACCGAAGCAGGTATGCTCATGTCCGATAGCCGCGCCCCTCTTACTGCCACCTACCCCAGCGATATCAATCCGGCATTCGAGCCGTCCGTCCAGGAAGAACTGCTCAAACGCGGGTTGGTCAGGGTCAGCATTGCCGCGGACGGCATGGATCCGCTACTGGACAAGCGCTTGAAAGAACTGCGCCTGGCCTTGCGCAACGACGCCCCGCCACAGATGCTGGCCGAGCTGATGCCGGACCTGGAACGTGCCGTGCTCGCCGCCGATGCCGCAAGCCAGAAGCGACTGCAAGCAATCACCAGCGGGCTGCACACGCTGGTTCGCCAGTTGCAGAAACTGCCGGTCAGCGAGGATATTGCCAAGGCCTTGCAGCACATGGCCAAGCGCCTGGACAAACCCATTGACTACGCCTCGAGTGTGCCCGGTTTATTGCAAGAGCTCGTCGCCCTGCAAGCCAGCACGCTGGGCGCGGATCCCGCCGGCAAGCCGTCAGGCGGTCTCTGGTCACGGATTTTCCGTCAATCGGCAGCAGAACCCAGCGCCATCGCTGAACAGACCGCCGCTCCGGCCGCAGCAGCCGATGCGCCTTCCGCGCCCCTAGGCGCACTGTCCGGCGAAGAGCAGCATTACTCGCAAGTCGCCGCGCACATTGAAACCATCCTGCTCAATCTGCTCGGCGAGTTACAGGTCCTCGACACTCAGCAAGCACGCTGTGAGCAATTACGTGAACGGGTGACCACGGGGCTGAACTGGTATGAGTTGGCCGCCGCCATGGACGAACTGGCAGCCCTGGTGATGGGCGCACAGCACAGTCGCCAGGCCGATTTTGAGCGCTACCTGCAGCAGCTCAATAGCCGCCTGGCGGCGTTCCAGGGCAATATCGAGCAGACCCAGGACACCTATAGCCAATCACGCGAGGTCGGCCGGGCGCTGGACGGCACTATCCACGGGCAGGTTCAGGAGCTGCACACTGATGTGCGTCAGGCAACCGAGCTGGAAAGCCTGAAGACCAACGTCAAGGTGCAACTGGATGCATTGTTGAGCAATGTCGAGCAATCCAGGCACCTGCGTGAAGATCAGGAAGCCCTGGTGGCCGGTCAGCTGCAGACCATGGCGCAGCGCATTCAGGTCATGGAAGTAGAGGCGCAGACCGTCAGCAACCATCTGGAGGAACAGCGCCAGCGCGCGCTGATCGACAGCCTGACCGGCATGGCCAACCGTGCCGGCCTGCAAAAACGCATGGACGAGGAATTCGAACGCTGGCAGCGGTATGGCGGCGAGCTGCTGATGGCGGTGCTGGACGTCGACCACTTCAAGTTGGTCAACGATCGCTTTGGTCATCTGGCCGGCGACAAGGTGCTGCGCCTGATTGCCCAGCAGCTGTCGCGGCGCCTGCGCAAATGCGATTTCATCGGACGCTTTGGTGGCGAGGAATTTGTCCTGCTGTTACCGGGTACCACCCAGGAGCAAGCCTTTACCGTACTGGAGTCACTGCGCCAAGGCATTGAACAGAGCCCGTTCCACTTCAAGACCGAACGGGTGACCATCAGTGTGTCGGTCGGCTATACGGCGTTCAGGTCCGCCGATACCCTGGACGAGGTGTTCGGTCGGGCCGACCGGGCGATGTATCAAGCCAAGGAACGCGGCCGCAATCAAATCGTCTTGGCCGACTAGCAAGGTGGTGTCCCCGCGCGGATTATTGCGCCGCACCCACCCCAACACTGGCATCGACCCTGTTTACTTCGTCCATGTTGCGACGTAGCGGCCTTCGGGATCATGCTGCTCGACCTGCTTGCTGACGTTGAATTGCCGCCCGCCCCGCGGATCATGCCCCACGCCAGCAATATAGGCCCAGTTACCCCAGTTACTGGCCACGTCATAGTCCAGCAGTTGCTGCTCAAACCAGGCCGCGCCCAGCCGCCAATCCTCTTTGTTTCCCCTAGCATTTAAGCTATTCAAAAAAGAAAATGATAAACGCTATTACAGCAAGATCAAAACTTATTTTGCTTTTATTATGGTTTGGGCAGGTTTAGC
>JAWOGT010000034.1:0-5683 GCA_046496585.1 Halopseudomonas sp. | reverse complement strand
ATCCATGAGGTCCAATCTATTGATCAATCGATCCTGATAACGAAAAAAGGCTTTAGACATAATGAAACTCTAGGTGAAGATATTCGACAACATGGACTTATAGTAATAATACGTCCCTCACGATTGGATTTAGTTCCATCTTTAATTGCCTGACCAGCGTTCTAACGGGCACCTCGACTGCTGGCCATACGCCTTAATCACGACTGCAGCGCGCCGTACGCCACGATGCGTCGAGAGCGATAGGTGGGTAATTTGATCAGCGCCAGAGCGCCTGAAGCCGCCCGCCCGAGACCGAAGCAGGAATCGCTGGATACCCGAGTCAAGGTACGTCCTGACCAAACTAGCCCCGAGGGAGATTCAATGAGTAGCACAATGTATTACTACGAAACGGCCCAGGGTCATGGGCTGCCGCATGATCCGTTCAACGCCATTGTCGGGCCGCGCCCGATCGGCTGGATCTCATCCCAGGACGCGCAGGGTCGATTGAATCTGGCCCCCTACAGTTTCTTCAACGCATTCAATTATGTGCCGCCGATCATTGGCTTCGCCAGCGTGGGGCGCAAGGACAGCCTGAACAATATCGAGCAGACGGGTGAGTTTGGCTGGAATCTGGTTACCCGCCCGCTGGTCGACGCCATGAATGCAAGCTGTGCAGCCGTCGAGCCTGAGGTGGATGAGTTCGAACTCGGGAGATTGACCCCGGTTGCCTCACAGGTCATCGCCGTGCCCAGGGTCATGGAAAGCCCGGTGTCGTTTGAATGCAAGGTCACCCAGATCATCCAGTTGCACGGCCTGGATAGCGCGCCCGTCCCAACCTGGCTGATCCTCGGGGAAGTGGTCGCCGTGCATATCGACCAGACGTTACTGGTCGATGGCATCTACGACACTGCCGCTGCCAAACCGGTATTACGCGGCGGCGGCGCCGCAGACTACTTCGAACTGGGTGAGCGCTTCCAACTCTACCGGCCAGGCTAACGCTGCCGCTCCGCGCGGGGTCATATGAGCGGCAGGATCATCCAAGCAACACGTCCTTGGCCTGATTGATCAGCGCTGCCAGATAGTCACTGCCACCCCGATCCGGGTGCATCTTTTGCATCATGCGCCGATGCGCGTCGACAATCTCGTCACGACTGGCTCCTGACGTGAGACCAAGAATGTCCAGCGCTTCCTGCTCGGTCAATGAGCCACTGCGCTGGTGAGCCTGGGTACTGCCCTGTTGAGCGCCACCCTCTGCGCTATCGTCATCGCGCCAGGAGTCACCAAAGCGCCTGTCCAGATAGCTTTCCAGCAACCGCGCAGAGTCCTCGTCCGTTGCACGGCAAAACTGTAACAGCTGGATGAATTCGCTCTCGCTCAGATCAGCCAGTAACCGGCCCGCCAGCGGGCCATCCAGGACCTTGCCTGCCATGTCGCCGGAATCGTGATCGAGCGTCATCTCGAGCACCTGTGACGTCACCCGCGACTGGTTTCCGGCGCTGGGTTGCGTGCGACCGCCGGGCATTTTCATCCCACGCAGCACCCGGCCCATGATCAGCCCAGGCACCAGGCGTTTGATAAAGGGCAACAGGCCGGCAAGCAGCGCCAATACCAGATAGAAGCGTCCGGCCAGTGCCAGCACAATCGTAATCAGCAGCACGCCGAGCAACAGCAGTACGACAACCGCCGGCCGACGCTGGGCTGCTGGCAAATTGCGGACCCAGAACCAGCCAATCACAGCGATGATGATCAAAACAATAAACAGTAGGCCCAAGACGTGCTCCGAGGAGTTATGTGGTCAATTCAGCGAATCTGCCCGGTCAGGCGCTTGATGTCAGCGGAGCTCTGACTGGCATGCTGCTGCAAGGCCTTGACGCCGCCCGAGGCATAGACCGCGACGGCGGCCAGCAGATCCTTCAACAACTGCGGGCTGCTGCGATCAAAGGGTGCGTAAGCGCCGCCCGACAGCTTGCTTACCTGCCTGAAGACCGCCTCGGTGTGCGCATCCCGACCTTCCTGAAACATGAATACCGGGGTGCGCAACATGCCGAGCTCGCCGGCACTGTGGCACAGTGGATCAACCGACTCTTCACAACAATCGCCAATAAAAACGACTGCCTTGACCGGCTGGGCGCGAGTTTCCTGCAACGCATGCTGCAATACCCGGTTGATCTGCGTGATACCGCCAAGACAGCGGACGCCGTTCATCAGCTTGAGCAACTGGTCGGTCTGGGTGACAAATCCAGTGGCCTTGAACTCGCCATAGCCACGGTAATAGCACAACTGGATCGCCAGCCCTCCGAGGTCACGGGTGGCCAGAAACAACTCGCTCTGCAGCTCACAAGCCTGATCCCAGGTCGCCTCTCGGCTCGCTGTAGCATCCAGGACAAATAGCAACCGCCCCTGGCCGCTGCTATTTTTCGGCAGCGTACGCACCTGGTGGATAAACTGCTCGATAGACTGCTTATCCGATTTTTGCTCTGCGCTGACTGGCACGCCATGACGCTGACGGCTTTTGTGCTGAGCAGGCGACTGGATCTCGGTTTTATCTGGCATGGCTATTTGGCTACATTAATAATGGATTTGCTCACTGCTCACACTAGAGCAAAGCGCCGGCTTTTCACAGACCGGTTAGTCCACCGCAATGATTTCTTACGCATCGGTGTGCAGACTGGCGCTTTCGACAGGCTGCGCTTTGCGCTACCCTCTGTTACTTATTCAATGTGCCAATTTACCGGAGTCCCTCCCCATGCCCAAAGCCACAGCGCGTCATATCCTCGTACCCACCGAAGAAAAGTGCAACGAATTGAAAGCGGCCATCGAAGGCGGCGCCGATTTCGCCAAGATCGCCAAGGATAACTCGACTTGCCCGTCAGGCCGTGACGGCGGAGATCTTGGCTCATTTGGCCCAGGCCAGATGGTCAAGGAATTCGATACCGTGGTGTTCAGCGCACCGGTGAACGTCGTTCAGGGTCCGGTCAAGACCCAGTTTGGCTACCACTTGCTGGAAGTCACCAGCCGTCAGGACTGATCAACCGCCACTGGCCGGGCTTGCACAGGCTCGGCCAGCACCTGGATGCTCGGCTGCGCGCTGGCGCTATCGCCAGCGGCCTGATATCCGGCCACGACATAGTCTGAAAAAGACCGCCTGAACGCAACAAAAAGGGCCGGCACACTGGAGTGTACCGGCCCTTTTGCAGCAACGCATGATCCGTTACTGTTGGCGCTTAAGCCTTGTCGACACCTTTCTTGACCGCGTCTTTGGCATCACCTTTGACTTGCTGCGCTTCACCCTTGGCTTCCTGCAGTTTGCCTTTGCCCTTCAGGCTGTCATTATCGGTTGCCTCGCCAACACCCTGCTTGACGTTGCCGACCGCTTCGTTGGTTTTGCCTTTGATTTTGTCAGTTGTGCTAGTCATTGTTTTCACCTTCCAGTCAATGTTGCGATATGAAATGTCGCCCACATCGAGTTGACCAGCCAGAAAGCCGTCAAGTTCAGATTTTTTCTCATTCCCTGGGCGCGCCTAATACCTGCGTCCAGAAAATCGCGCTGTCGCTCGCGGGGTTCACTACGTAGGCCGCGCCCATTTCGGTATAGCGCGGATTCATCAGATTGGCACAGTGACCAGGGCTCATTAACCACCCGGCCACAGCCTGTTTGGCCGAGCCATGACCGGCTGCCAGATTCTCGCCAATCAGCTGATACGCGTAGCCCTGGCGGCCAACCCTGTCACCTACCTGGCTGTTGTCCCGTCCGGTGTGACTGAAATAGCTCTGCTTGGCCATATCATGACTGTGATCGAGCGCCGCATTGGCCAGTTGGTCGTTCCACGCCAATGGCAGCGTGCTGGCAAATGCCTGGTCGCCACAGATTCGCGACTCGCCTCTCACCTCGTTTACCAGGTCCAGCACTTCCCTGCCCGCTTCTTCCCAATCCCCCATGCCGCTGGGCAACAAAGAGCGTGCCATGACGACTTGCCATTGATTGCCGTCACGTGACACGCCGATGTCGGCATAGGCGGGGTTCATCAGCACAGCGCAGTATTGCCGCGTGAGTACGCTCATCACCATCGCCACGTCTTCCGGGCCCGTCACTCTGACCGCCTGAGCCTGCGCAGCCTGATACCCACCGCGCTGTAGCAGGGAACTGAGATCCTGGCCAGTGATATTGGGCACCCGGTTTAATAGCTCGCTGGCTGCCAGTGGGCCTGCTGGTGGACTGTAGTCACCGGCACAGTCTCGCCCCGAAACGCGGTACTCGTTAACCAGGGTCACCATCTCGGCTGCTTCGTCAGCACTGACCGGGGCAGCCGCCAACAGCCCTGAGCACAGCAGGCTGACGCAGACGAGACGCCTGAGACCGGTATCGGGGAGAGCTGGCACGGGGGCTGTAGATAGAGCATCTTCCATGCGGGAACCTGTAGGCAGAAAACGTGTGCCGATTCGACAACCCAAAGCGCAGATTGATCCCTGTACCGGGTATCTGGTCCGTAAATACTTCGCTGGCTGTAGAACACCTGTCATAAACGAGTATACTCGCGCACCCCGCATACCGTAACTACCCGGATTCTTTCATGACCAGCCGCACCCCAACGGACCAGCCAGAAACTGACCAGAACGCTGACCAAACCAGCACTGAAGCGCCCGGCTCACCACCCGCGTTCAAGTTGCCGTTTTCTACCGCCGAGGCGCTGGCTGCAAAAAATGCCAAGCAACCCTGGCACATGAAGGGCGCAAACCCCCGGCATGAGAAGAGAATCGGTATGGCACCCAAGGGCACGCGGCGCTCCATGGGCAAACGCTGAGCCGTAAAGCCAGCGTGACCTACTGCATGATGGCCGCCCATGGCAACTGACTCGAGTTTCCGGCTTCTGCCACCCTCGATGCACACCCAGGCGACCGCCTTCTACCGTCTCCATGGCAGCCCGATGAAGGTTAGAAGCACGCATCAGGTCTGGGTGCTGGGGGCGCCAGCCATCACGGCATGCGTCTGCACGCAAGCTGTTGTTAGCCGCGAAGGGCATTGGCTAACCAGCCTGTTTGTCGATCCCGCATTGCGCAAGCGTGGCTTGGCCGGGCAACTACTGGATCAGGTGCGACTCGTCGTAGATGGCCCTATCTGGCTGTTTTGTCGACCCGAGCTCAGCCGCGTCTACCACCGCCATGGTTACTACACTGCCAAGCAGATGCCCGAATCCCTGACCAGCAAGCTACAGCGCTATCGGCGCGAGAAGCAGCTCATCGCGCTGGTCAATCCCGGCTAAGCGGTTGTGAACGTCCATTCCAGCTGATCCGCACCACGACCGCGCCTAGCTCGCACGCGTCGCACTGCACCGGTGCGGTACTGCCCTCTGGCCACTATATCGGCTACAGTAGATTCTCGCATTACCTTCATAACCCAATGAAGATAAACAGGTTTTAAAACATGGCAAGCAATGTGCAAAACAACAGATGCCAACGTATTTTAAATTTGTGGATCACTTAATGGGGTATTGGGAATGATGCAGAAACTGACCGCCGCCATCGCAGCGGCAACGACACTGGGTTTTGCCAGCATGACCCAGGCAGAAGAGTTCGACACCGCTATCGGCACCATCGATGCCAGCATGACCGCCACTCTGGCCACCGATTACATCTGGCGTGGTCAGTCTCAGACGGATGGCAAGGGTGCCGCGCAAGCCAGCCTGGACTTTGCCCATGAGAGCGG
>JAWOGT010000026.1:0-3622 GCA_046496585.1 Halopseudomonas sp. | reverse complement strand
CGCACGCGCTTTTCCGGTTATCAGGTCGAGTCCTACAAGCTCTGGCTGTTCGTGTTTTCGGCGATGCTTGCCGGTGTCGCGGGCGCGCTCTACGTACCTCAAGTGGGCATTATCAACCCGGGTGAGTTCTCGCCACTGAACTCCATCGAAATGGTCGTCTGGGTCGCCACTGGCGGGCGCGGCACGCTGTTTGGCGCCATTATCGGTGCCTTCGCGGTCAACTACGCCAAGACCTTCTTCACTACCTTTTCGCCGGAAACCTGGCTGTTCATTCTCGGCAGCCTGTTTGTGCTGGTCACATTGCTGCTGCCCAAAGGCCTGGTCGGCCTGTTCGATCGCCTGCGCCGCAAGGGAGACAAATCATGAACAGCATCGAGCAACTGCGTGAAACCTGGCGCCGCGATCAGGTCTTCGATTTCGTCCAGCCGGCACCCGCCTTCGACCAGGCGATCGATACCAGTCACGGCCCGATTCTCTATGTCGAGGATGTCAGCGTCAGCTTTGACGGCTTCAAGGCGCTGAACAATCTCAACCTCTATATCGACGATGGCGAACTGCGCTGCATCATTGGCCCCAACGGCGCCGGCAAGACCACCATGATGGATGTGATCACCGGCAAGACCAAACCCGACTCCGGCAGCATCTGGTTCGGCCAGCGCATTGATCTGCTCAAGCGTGCCGAGCATGAAATCGCGCGCGGCGGCATCGGCCGCAAGTTTCAGAAACCAACCACCTTCGAAGCCCTGAGCGTGTTCGAGAATCTGGAACTGGCCACTGCCTCGGACAAAAAGGTCTGGTACACCCTGAATCATGATCTGAACGGCGAGCAGCGTGATCGCATCGACGAAGTACTTCAGCAGATCGGTTTGACCGAGCACTACCACCAGGACGCTGGCGCACTGTCCCATGGGCAGAAACAGTGGCTGGAGATCGGTATGCTGCTGGTGCAGAATCCGCGCGTGCTGCTGGTTGACGAGCCGGTCGCCGGGATGACCGGCGAAGAGGTCGAACACACGGCGCAACTGTTGACCTCCCTGGCGGGCCGGCATTCGGTGATCGTGGTCGAACACGACATGGCCTTCGTCCGTTCCATTGCCCGCAAGGTAACCGTGTTGCATCAGGGCTCTGTGCTCGCCGAAGGCAGCATGGATCAGGTGCAGAACGACCCGCGGGTGATCGAAGTCTATCTGGGAGAATGACGGTGCTGCGTATTCAATCGGTAAACCAGTTCTACAATCAAAGCCATATCCTCTGGGATCTGGACCTGCATCTCAAGGAAGGGACCTGCGGTTGCCTGCTGGGTCGCAACGGCGTGGGCAAGACCACGCTGCTCAAGTGCATCACCGGGCTGCTGCCGGTGCGCGACGGGCAGATACGGCTCAATGGCACGGACATCACCCGCATGTCCACCGAGAACCGCGCCCGCGGCGGCATCGGTTACGTGCCCCAGGGCCGGGAAATCTTTCCGCTACTCAGCGTCGAGGAAAACCTGAAAATCGCCCTCGGCGCACGACCAGACCGCGCCCGGCAGATTCCCGAGCAGATCTACCAGCTGTTTCCGGTGCTCAAGGAAATGAAAAACCGCCGTGGCGGCGATCTGTCCGGCGGCCAGCAGCAACAGCTGGCCATCGGCCGGGCGCTGGTGCTGGATCCCAAACTGCTGATTCTGGATGAACCCACCGAGGGCATTCAGCCGAATATCGTCCGCGATATCGGCGATGTCATCCGCAAGCTGAATAACGAAATGGGTCTGACTGTGTTGTTGGTCGAGCAGAAACTGCCCTTCGCGCGCCGCACCGCGGATGAGTTTTTCATCATGGAGCGCGGCCGGGTGGTGGCCGACGGACCCATAGCGGAGCTGAGCGATAAGCTGGTGCAGCAGTATCTGACGGTCTAACCAGCGATGGGTGGTTATCCACCCATCGCCTTCCTGAAAGCGGGTGGAAAACCACCCCTTGCTACGCCCCGCGCACGACCAAATCCCTCTAAAACAGGCCTATCGGCTTTCTGGCCCGGCCCTTGCTATGACTCCTGCAGGCAAGGGTTTTCCCCTGCCGCCTAATCAGACCAACAAAGACAAAAACACTGGAGTCAAACATGCACAAGCTTAGCACCCTGGCAATCGCCACACTCACCGCCACCAGCCTTCTGACCAGTGCCCTGGCCATCGCAGAAGACCGTACTGGTTGGCCGTCCAACTTCACCATCGGCACCGCCAGCCAAGGCGGCACCTACTTTGCCTACGGTTCCGGATGGTCCAACTTCATTGCCGAAAAGACCGGGGTGTCCGGTGGCGCGGAAGTGACCGGCGGGCCGGTGCAAAACATGGCCTTGGTGCACACCGGTGATCTGGCTTTCGGGATGACCACCATGGGACCAGCGCGCGATGCCTTTGATGGCAAAAGCCCGCTGGCGCCCGGCATGGAAATGGATAACGTTTGCGCCATGTTCCCGCTGTATGAAACGCCCTTTTCCATGGCCGCACTGGCCAGCTCAGGCATCAAGAGCATCTCCGATATAAAACCCAACGCGCGTATCGGTTTTGGCCCGGCCGGATCCAGCTCGGATGAATACTTCCCGAAGATGCTGGAAACCTTGGGCGTCAAATTTGTGCGCCGCAACGGTAGCTGGGACGACCTGGGTAGCCAGTTGCAGGATGGCTTGCTGGATGCGATCGGCTTTGCCGCCGGTGTGCCGATCCCCACCGTGAGCCAGCTCGAAGTGCAAACCAAGGTCAATATTGTTGGTTTCAGCGAAGCCGAAATAGCGACCATTCTGGACGACTATCCGGTGGCCGAATTTATTATTCCCGCCAGCACCTACAGCTCACTCAGCGAAGACTCCCGCGCGGTGTCGATGTGGAACTTCACCGTAGCCAACTGCGATCTGCCAGAAAGCTTCGTGTATGAAGTGACCAAGCTGACCATGGAAAACAACGAGCGGATGCAATCCATTCATCAGGCCGCAGTCACCAGCACCGCAGAGCATCTGGATAAGAACACCTTCCTGCCCTGGCATCCCGGTGCGGCGCGTTATTTCACCGAGCAAGGCCACAGCATCGACTCGGCACCGATCAAAAACTGATAGATCAGCATTCTGCGTGATCCGCGGGTCAGCGTCTTACTGGCCCGCTTCACCTCTCCGATTTACAGGTGCAATATGACAACTACACACAAAGCTGTTAGCGAGCATGAGCCGCTGACTTCGCCCCATGGGGAGCCATTGACGCCCATTGTGATCGAAGGCGTCGATGATGAGCCCATCGAGTCCAACCGACGCCAATATGGCGGCTGGCTGCTGCGCGCCGTCACTGCGCTGGCGATCCTTTACTCAGCCTTCCATCTGTACGTGCTGAACATTTCCCCCATGGAATCCTGGAGTTTTCGGATTGTCCACGTCACCGGCGCGCTGATTCTGGGTTATCTGTTTTTCTCCGGTTCACGCTTCGTTAGCGCTGACGATGCTCGACCTGCCCAACGCTGGACCCACTTTGCCGCGCTGGCGCTGATGATCCCCGCCACCTACGCCCTGGTGCAAACCGCGGTGATATACCGGCTGATGCAAGACGGCACCCTGCGCATGAGCACCGACTTGGAAACCTGGCATTATGGCTGGCCGCTAC